>JBDTEF010000060.1:0-9326 GCA_039922615.1 Ginsengibacter sp. | reverse complement strand
CTGCGGCTAATGGAATACCGATGATATTATAAATAAATGCCCAGAATAAATTTTGTTTAATAACAGCAACCGTTGCTCTGCTCAATTTTATTGCCTTAGGAATCTTCAACAAATCAGATGAAATAATAGCCATTTTTGCAACCTCAATAGCAATATCGCTTCCCTTACCCATGGCAATACTCACATTGGCCTGAGCCAATGCATTACTATCATTAATGCCATCACCAACCATAGCAACAATTTTGCCTTCGCTCTGTAATTGCTTTATAAAATTCATCTTGTCTTCAGGAAGGACTTCAGCCTTATAGTTATCTATTCCCACCTTAGCGGCAATTGCTTTTGCAGATGCTTCGTTATCCCCGGTAAGCATATAAACTTCTATTCCTTCACTTTTTAATTCCTGTACTGCCTGCCTGGAATTGGTTTTCACTTTGTCTTCTATGGCAATGACAGCAAGCGCAGAAAACTCATCAGCAAACCAAATTACGGTTTTTGCTTCCTGGAACCATTTGTCAGTAATAACTTTTATTGAATCGTCAATTTTTATATGATTGGTATTTAATAAACGTGAATTACCAACAAAAAATAATTTTCCGCTAACTTTTGCCTGAACGCCAGCGCCGGTAATACTTTCAAAACCAGTGACAGTTAAATTATTCTCTGCATCCAGGTATTTAACAACCGCATCTGCCAAAGGATGTTCCGATTGGTTTTCTATACTAGCCAATTGAGGAGCAAACTCTTTGTTCTCTTTCGACCAAAAAATATCAGTCACCAAAGGCTTTCCTTCTGTGATCGTACCCGTTTTATCCAAAACAATTGCATTTACTTTTTTTGCCAGTTCAAGACTTTCAGCATCTTTTATTAAAATTCCGTTTTCTGCACCTTTGCCAATACCCGCCATGATCGCTGTAGGTGTAGCCAGCCCTAATGCACACGGGCAGGCAATTACAAGCACAGTTACCAAAGCAAGTAAGCCATGCGTGAGTCCATCATTTCCACCAAAAATAATCCAGGCAACCATGCTCAATACAGCAATCGCAATAACTATTGGGACAAAGATTCCGGCAATTTTATCTACTAATTTTTGCACAGGTGCTTTACTTCCCTGTGCTTCCTGCACCATTTTTATGATTTGCGCCAACATCGTATCTCCACCGACTTTGTTTGCCGAAAATTGAAAATTTCCCTTTTGGTTTATTGTTCCCGCAAAGACACTTTCTCCTTCAAATTTTTCAACAGGAAGCGGTTCACCCGTGATCATGCTTTCATCCACAAATGACTTTCCTGAAAGTACAGTTCCATCTACGGCAATTTTTTCGCCGGGCTTTACCATAACTATGTTCTCAACCTGTACAGAAGAAATAGGAATTTCTTTTTGCTGTCCGTCAGGACCCACAACAGTAACTGTTTTGGGCTGTAAACCTATTAATTTTTTAATTGCTGAAGATGTGTTGCCCTTTGCTTTTTCCTCCAACATTTTACCTAGTAAAATAAAAGCAATTACCACTCCTGCTGCTTCAAAATATACATGAGGCATGATGCCCCTGCTCGTCCAGAATTGAGGATAAACAATATTAAAAACACTAAATAGGTAAGCAATCCCGGTACTCATTGCCACCAGTGTGTCCATATTGGCCGAGCGGTTCTGCAATTGTTTCCACGTGCCAACAAAAAATTGTTTTCCAAATAAAAATAAAATGGGCGTAGATAAAGCCCACATGATATAATTGGCATACGGCATATTCATGAAAAACATGCCAATCGCAACCAGTGGAATGGCCAATATAACTGCACTGAAAGTTTTCTTTTTAAGTGATTTGTATTTTTTATCCTGCAACTCTTCCAACGCATCTTTGGCTGAATCGCTTTCATCAATCATCAGATCATATCCAACATTTTGCAGAGCTGTTTTGAACTTTTCAGGACTGGTAATGGTTGGTACATATTCTATATTAGCTGCACCATTTGCGTAATTCACTGCAGCATGCAATACACCCGGCAGATTCTCTAAAGTACTTTGAGAACTGGCAGCACAACTGGCACAGCTCATATTTAAAACAGGAAAATTCTTCTTTACGGTATTTACATCGTAACCTAATCCCCTTATGGCTTCTATCGATTCTGGCAATACGTTCTTGTCACCCTTTGTATCAATAATTGCACGATTATTATTTAATTCAACTTTATGTGATCCTATGCCTTTTACTTTTCCTAACCCTTTGTCAACGATCAATGCGCAATGCTCACTATCTACACCTGATAGTGGCAACTCCATTACATTATTATTTTCTTTATCCATATTCATCTTTTTGGTTTACAAAGTTCCCGAAAGACGATGACTTTAAATTATAGAATCGTGGATGAATTGTGTAAATTAAAGGGCTATTTGATCAATTGCTTTTCTTTTTGATCCACCTTTCTTTTTAAATTCCGTGATTGTCATTCCCGTATTTTTTTTGAATTGAGAAGAGAGATGCTGTGTGCTGCTATACCCCAATCTAAATGCTATATCATTTAAAGGAAATTCATTGTAGGTCAGTAATTCCTTTACTTTCTCTATCTTTTGTAAAATAAAAAACCGTTCAATGGTAATACCTTCCACTTCGGAAAACATTTTACTAATAGTAGAATAATCTTTAAAAATTTTACCGGTTAATTCACTGTTGATACTGAAATGGCTTTCAATATCTTCCTGTTGTACTTTTTGTGTGATAATTGTTTTTACCTGGTCGATTAATTTTGATTTGAAATCATCTAAAATTTCAAAACCAACATGTAAAAGATCAGTCGACAATTTTTTTAATTTTTCATCAGAAAGCCCAGTTTCAGTTTCCACTTCTCCAAGCCGAACATAGTTAGCTTTGATCTTATTACTTTTTAGAATCTCCTCCACACTCATAATGCAGCGCGGACAAACCATATTTTTAATAAAAATTTTCATCATATTTTTTTGATCAATGAGTATCTCTCATAGGTTTCAATGCCACCGTCCACTTCAACAATTCCTTCATCATAGTTTCCACTGATTTATCCAGCAATTCGTCAGAATGAAACACTCCCTTTTCATCAATTCTTTTTTCAAAAAATGGGATAGGAACTCCCTCCGAAAGTGAAACTAATTTTACGGTGCCCATCGGTCCTTTGCAGGATTGTGCTGAACGAAGACCACCGGAAATACCACCATAGCTTACAATTCCTACGGGTTTATAGTTCCATTCGTTGTATAGAAAATCGATTGCATTCAAAAGAGTTGGCGGCATGGAATAATTATACTCAGGTATAACCACCACAAATGCATCTGCTGCATTTACTTTTTTGCTCCATTCTTTGGTATGTTCTTTTTCGTATTGCTGCAGTCTCGGATGCTTTGGTTCATCCAAAAAAGGAAGGTTTATCTCTGCAAGATCCAACACCTCCACTTCAAAGTCGGTATATTTGCCCACCGCACTTTTAAACCAATTTCCTACAGCAATTCCTTTCCTTCCTGGTCTTGTGCTAGCAATAATTATTTTTAATTGATACATATTTTACGTTTTATATTCATTTTAAAATTTCAATTTCGAATGAGGATAAGATATGGTAACCTTTGAATGCGCGAAATCATTTTTCTCTCCTCAATAATTGATAAACTCTTTCAGAAACAATTCTGATTTTTCCCCTCGCCTTGTCTTCAGTCACCGGTGTGAACAAGGCAATAATATATTTCACACTGCCATCATCCACAATTCCAACATCATTCGTATAGTAACTCCACCAACCAGACTTATGATAAAACATTGTATTTGGTGGCAAACCCCTGGCCAATTTTGTTGTGTCCAATTGGCCGCCTAATAATGTTTTCATTTCCATACTTACCCAGGGATTCACCAATTGATTTGTATAAATTTTGTACATAAAATCTGCTGCATGGAGTGCATTTGTTGCTGTGCTTACCACTTTAGCATATCCTGAATCCTCTAATTTGCGGCTCAGATATTTCCTTGTTACTTCGCTTCCGAACCAACCATATTGGTGCATGGTTTTGTTGATATTTTCTCTACCTGCAACATCAATCAGGCAATTAGCAGCAGAGTTATCACTGCGGGTAATCATCAGGTCAAGCAAGTAACGAATAGTCACTGTATCACCGGCTTTCAATAAGGGGCGTGGATCCCACGAGATTTCGGAAGAAACATCCACATCATTTGGGGAATGAACTACGTATGATTTATACAGAGAATACTTTCCCTCACTGACTTGTTTCAAAATTTCCATGGCCACATACATTTTGTACACTGAAGCCGGATAAATAAAATTATCCATGTTTACTCCACCAATCACAGGCTTTTTCCCTGACAGTTTTATAACGGCAAAGGAAATTTTTTCCATTCCATCTTCGCCCGCATCATAACTATCATTTAAATCCGCATCCCGGATTATTTGGGCAAGTGAATCACTAAAATTTTTCTGTTCAATATAATAAATAGGAATTATAGATGCTGGTTTTAATTGACCAAAAGTCACAGATGAATACTGGAATAGAATAATAAAAAGAAAGGAATACCTCATTTCGATGTTTTGTTGACCCTGTCTTAGAAAAGAAGAATATTAAATATCAGTTTACTTTTTTTTCGATTTCCTGTTGAACCACATTATGAAGAAAAACATGGCAGCGAGCGTAAGGATCACTTCAAAAATAACTGCTACTGAAATAGCAATACCTGCATATTCTTTGTGAAGAACCTTTGCCCATGCACCAAAAATAGCTGCAGATACACCCAATATTAAAAAAATTATTATTACATATTTATTCATAAGTAGCATCTGATAAATATCCACAATTCCATCTGGCGCAGGTAAATTCTAAGCGAAAATCAAGCATTTGAAAAACTCTTCAAATCCTTTTAAATTATACCAACATTGTTACAGGATTCTCCAAAAACTTCTTAACGGTTTGTAGAAATGCTGCACCTACTGCTCCATCTACACTTCTATGATCACAACTGAGCGTTACTTTCATAAAATTAGCAACGCCAAATCCATCCTCTTTTCTGACCACTTCTTCTTTTATTGCGCCGACAGCAAGGATTGCACTATCCGGAGGATTTATGATGGCAGTAAACTCTTCAATATCCATCATTCCCAAATTTGAAATGGTGAATGTATTTCCGGAAAATTCTTCTGGCTGTAATTTTTTATTCCTGGCTTTTTCATACAATGCTTTTGCATCAGAGGCAATCTGTGAAAGTGATTTCTGATCAGCAAAACGTATCACAGGTACTATCAATCCTTCAGGCATAGCTACTGCACTACCAATATTGATATGTTTATTTACACGAATAAAATCGCCCATCCAGCTACTATTCACGGCAGGATGCAATCTTAGCGCCATGGCGCAAGCTTTAATCACTAAATCATTGAAAGAAATTTTTACAGGGCTAACCTCGTTTAATGATGCGCGTGAGGTAATGGCATTGTCCATATTTATCTTCATGGTCAGATAAAAATGAGGTGCCTGGTATTTGCTTTCTGCAAGGCGACGGGCAATTGTTTTACGCATTTGAGTATTTGGCACATCTTCATAGCTCTCCTCGCCTAATTGTGAAAATGGCAGAACAGGTTTCTGCGCTTTTTGTGGTGCATCTGCTGTATTTTTCTGCTCTTCTTTTGCAGGAGCAGCCGGCACATAAGCATCTACATCTTTTTTCACTATCCTGCCACCATCACCACTTCCATGTATTTGAGCAATATCAAATCCTTTATCAGCTGCTAGTTTTTTTGCTAATGGTGATGCTTTTACTCTACCACCTTCCAATTCAGATGATTCGTTCTTTTCTTCCGGAACTGCTTTTACCTCATTCGTTTCACTATTTACGTTTATTGGTTTCCCGTCGTGGTTTTGATCATCATTTGTATTCTCTTCTGCAGCAGAATCACCACCAGCATTATCTTTCAAGGTTTTTACATATTCACTCACGTCTGTTCCTTCTTTACCTACAATAGCAATTACATCATTGATTTTTGCAGCATTTCCTGCTTCTACGCCGATGTATAATAATGTTCCTTCCTCATAACCCACCACATCCATAGTCGCTTTATCAGTTTCAACTTCTGCGAGGGCATCGTCAGATTTCACTTTATCACCTACCTTTTTATTCCATGCGAGAATCTTTCCCTCTTTCATCGTATCACTCATCAAAGGCATTTTTATCAACTTTGCATCCTTTGGCAACTCTGCAGATTTATCGTTTTTTTGTTCTGCTTTTTCTTCCTTTTTATTTTCTTTATCGGGAATTACATCTGCAGGTTTGTTCGCACTTTGTTTCTCCTCGCCTTCTGCTATTGCTTTCTCTTCGTTTTCATTTTTCTTAGGTAAAACCTCCTGATCTTTCACTTCAGTTTTAACTTGTTTGCCTTTCTTTTGCCCTGCATTTTTTTCCTGATCCACAACCTGCTGGTAATCTTCACCTTCTTTCCCTACCACTGCCAGCAAACCTTCAACAGCCACAGATTTTCCCTTCTCCACCGCTATATAAAGCAAAATACCTTCATTATAACTCTCCAGTTCCATTGTTGCCTTATCCGTTTCTACATCAGCCAACAAATCGCCTGGCTTCACCTTGTCACCCACTTTTTTATGCCATTCTACTATTACACCTTCGGTCATAGTATCACTCATTCTCGGCATTTTTATCGCTTCCGCCATAATATAATTATCGTTTATTTATTAGAAAATTAAGCCGTGAAATTAATGCAAAATGAGTAAATGGCCGAAATTGGCATTTATATAAAAAAATTATAGTTGTTTTGGACATGCCACCACAGGGTTGAGCGCGAAATATATATTGTGGATTGAGCAATTTATTGATCCTGATTTCTAACGGATCAGTTCTATCTCCCAAAAAACAGTCTGCGATAATTATTGAAATAAAAATATATCGAATACAATTACTTCCGATTATTAACATCCTGTTGAAAAAAAGTTGGCTTAAACGTTTAGATCGGATTGTTCTTTGCAATACTATATAAAAAATCATGGAAACAAAACCGCGCAATCTTACCGTTCTCATGCCAGATGACCAACTTTTGGAGGTTACCTATTATTGTAATGATAAAAATTTAGAAGAAGACCAAAAAGAATTTTTTACAAGCCTTCTCATTCAGTTGGATGATTGTATCTGCAATATGAAAATTGAAAAACACCTTTGCAAAAATCAAGGTGCGTTAGAAAGGATCATTCATAATAAAGTGATCAACACCAAAGGGCATTTGTGCCAGGAAAACTGATATTAGATTTTATTAATTGCAGAAAAGAATTTTATCGCTCAATCACTTTTAATAATTTACCTCATGTCAGTAATTGAAGCTCATCCTCATAAACCATTCGTACCACAACATGCGACAGTATTGATTTTGGGCACATTCCCAGGCAAAAATAACGTGAGCGTCGAAGGCCTGGATGAATGGTTTTATGCATCAAAAAGAAATCAATTTTGGAATATTATCAGGGAGGTATACAATAAGTCATTACTCACCACAGAAGAGAAAAAAGCACTTTTCAATGAAAAGGGAATTGCTATAGGAGATATTTTTTTAAAAATAAAAAGAAAGGAAAATAATAATAGTGACAGCAGTCTCGAAGTAGTTGAATACAACGATAAAGCATTAAATAAAATTATTAATGCCCACCAATTCAAAGCTATTTATAGTACCAGTCAATTTGTAGAAAAAGAGTTTAAAAAATTGTTTCCTAGTATAAAGATTATCGAATCTTTGCCCTCGCCATCTCCACGTTCAGCGCGCATGAGTTTACCAGATAAAATTTCATATTATAAAATGAAACTTCCGGAATAATAATGACATCTATATTTCATATGACCTTCCATATTACTTAAGCAACAATATCAGGAATCTCCGATTTTATACTTTGTGTCTAAATTTCGACACTCAAATCTAATTCGTGTAAATCAGTGTAATCCGTGGCAGAAAGCATTTGAGCTTTAGCTCAAAAACAAATCAAAACAGAACTTGCCACTTATAAGTTTATTTTGACTGAAAATAGCCAACCATTTTTGTAAATTTGATTCTTACAGCATCCAAAAAAGGGAGATTTAAGCCAACATGAAATTACTAAATGATGTTCATCAGCAATTTGCTGAATATTTTAATTCTGAAAATCTAAAGCCCTATTTATATCTTCTGTCAAAAAGAATGAGCGATGGACATATCTGCATCAATCTCGACGAAATCAGTAATAATGATCTCGATGAATATTATACATTTTCTAAAAAATCGATAGAAAAAGAAGAATTAGTTTCAGATGGATCTAAAATAAAACCCCTGATCTTAAATAACAATCGCTTGTATCTGCACAGGTATTTCAATTACGAAACCATTATTTTAAATCGTATAAAAGACTTTATCAAAAATGAAAATGAAAATAACCAACAGCAAGAAATTCAGTTAAAAAACAATACCTCTTTATTAAAGTTATTGTTCCAAAATAATGACAAAAAAGAAGAAGCTGTTAATTGGCAATTAGTGGCAGCAATTACAGCAGCATTAAATAATTTCACTATTATCACAGGAGGACCAGGCACAGGTAAAACAACCACAGTTGCAAAAATATTAACCCTATTATCTACTGTAAATCCAAGGCTGAAAATAGCGCTTGCTGCACCCACAGGAAAGGCTGCCGCCCGCATGGCAGAATCTTTAAAAAATACATTAAACAATACAGAAATACCGGTTTCAAACGAGATAAAACAAAAGTTTGAAACACTGGAACCATCTACCATTCACAGGTTATTGGGTTATAAAAGAAAATCAATTTATTTTAAACACAATCAACAAAATCCGCTTGATTATGATGTCATTATTATTGATGAATCATCAATGATTGATGTGGCTCTATTTGCCAAATTATTAGACGCCATCGGCCCCAAAACAAAATTGATCTTACTCGGAGATAAGGACCAGTTAGCTTCTGTAGAAGCAGGAAGTTTGTTTGGAGATTTATGCCAGGCACAGGATAAATTAAATCTATTTTCAAAAGAAAGGATTGACTTTATCAATCAGTTTATCGAAGAACCAGGCCAACCATTGAATAAACATTTCGTTTCAAATTCCTCCCATCTCCTGTTTGGGCATATTATTGAATTACAAAAAAGCCATCGCTTTTCCGACGATAAAGGAATCGGAAAATTTAGCAAGGCCATTATCCAAAATAATGAGAAGGTAATCAAAGAATTTTTTAAAAATGAAGATGAGCAGGTCAAGATAGATGAGGCATATTCTGATAAAGTCTTCAATACTTTTATAGATGGCTATGCTGATTATATCAA
>JBDTEF010000059.1:0-15899 GCA_039922615.1 Ginsengibacter sp. | reverse complement strand
TGGTGGCAAACAGAAAATGCCGGAATATTAATTTCCGGACTCGCAGGAATTACACCACAAAAACCAACTTTTGCTACACTTCCTATGCCTGGAATTCAGCCAGTCATACTGGATGAAAAGGGAAATGTGCTGGAAGGAAATGATGTGCATGGAAACCTTTGTATTAAATTCCCCTGGCCTTCTATTTTACGGACAACATACAAAGATCATGAGCGTTGCCGGCTCAATTATTTTACAGCTTATCCAGGCATGTACTTTACGGGTGATGGTTGTTTGAGAGATGAAAATGGCTATTACAGAATTACAGGCAGAGTAGATGATGTACTCAATGTAAGTGGCCACCGCATTTGAACTGCTGAAGTGGAGAATGCCATTAACGTTCACGAAAGTGTGATAGAAAGTGCAGTTGTTGGGTATCCACATGATATCAAAGGCCAGGGAATTTATGCATTCGTAATTCTTACTGATAAAAAAATGGACCATCATGTGGCCCGTCAGCTCATCATGGATGCTGTTACCAAAGAAATAGGTGCTTTGGCAAGACCGGAAAAAATTCAATTTGTAACAGGATTACCTAAAACAAGAAGTGGAAAAATTATGCGGAGGATACTTCGTAAAATTGCGGAGGGCGAAATGCACAATTTGGGAGATATCACTACGCTTTTGGATCCTGATGTGGTGGAAGAGATAAAAGAAAACAGGATTTAGGTATTAGGTTGTAGGTTGTAGGTATTACAATTTGGAGCTGTTGTTGGCGTCTCCGCCAAAAAACTATTCCTTCATTATTTCGACTTTTAAAAGTACAATAGAATTTAAAAATAGTAAGCCAATGAATTCACCGCTTTTCTTTCTTTTTAAAGTTCTTCAACAAATGTTTTAAGCTGGTGGGTTTTTGTTCTTCATCACCTGCTGCTGTTGGCGTCCCCGCCAACAGCTTCTTCGTTTAACAACACTTAAAAATATGTGCTAAATAATTATTATATTCAAGCATGGTTACAGAATATCACACTGAATTTTTAACTGCGACAATTCTGGGATGGCATCATCTTTTAAAAGACAATTCGTACAAAGATGTCATTATTAAATCATTTGAATGGCTTGTAAATAAAAATAAATGCGCTATAAATGCATTCGTTATTATGCCTAATCATTTCCACTTAATTTGGAAAAGATCTAACGGTTTTGAAAGAAAAAATGTGCAGGGTTCATTATTTAGTTTTACAGCCCATGAGTTCAAAAAGAAAATTAATAATGATCCTTCGCTATTGGAAAATTATTATGTAAACAATGCTGACAGAGAGTTTCAATTTTGGGAAAGAGAACCTAGATTAAAGAATGCTGGACAAAAAAATTCTTTCAGCAAAAATTAAATTACACCCATTTTAATCCTTGTCAACCTCATTGGGATCTTGCTGACGTACCTGAAAATTATAAATATTCCTCGGCTCGATTTTATGAAACAGGTGTAAAAAATTTTAAGTTTCTAACTCATTTTAATGATTGCTGATGTGAAAGTATGAGGAGGCTGTTGGCGGGGACGCCAACAACAGCCAGCCTTCCAACTACAACAATTATTTTAAAACAATCTGAGGCCACTATTAATGAAGACAAAAGAAAATATGACTTCGCTAATTAATCAGTGCTGCTTTTGGCATCCCCGCTAACAGCTATCCCTAAAAAATTTCAACTTTTAAATGCACAATAGAATTTAAAAATGGTCATTCAATGAATTCACTGCTTTTCTTTCTTTTTAAAGTTCTTCAACAAATGTTTTAAGTCGGTGGGTTTCCCCTGCTGTTGTTGGCGTCCCCGCCAACAGCTATTCCTTCATTATTTCGACTTTTAAAAGCACATTAGAATTTAAAAATAGTAAGTCAATCAATTCACTGCTTTTCTTTCTTTTTAAAGTTCTTCAACAAATGTTTTAGATTGGTGGGTTTCTGTTCTTCATCACCCAATAAAATACCCCAGGCCTCCAGGGATTCAACGCGATCGAAAATAACTTTGGAAATAGCAATATAAGGCACTGAAAAAAACATGCCCGGAATACCCCAAAGTCTTTCTCCGATTACTACTCCCAGAATCACGATCAATGGATTTATTTTTATTTGTGATCCTACAATTTTGGGCATAAGAAAATTACTATCCACCAGGTGAATACAAATGACAGCTATACCAACATAAATCGCATGTGTGCCATCTACAGTTGCAAATGTGACAAGTACACTGATTAAAAGTGCTGTAAAAATACCCACGTAAGGAATCACATTCAGTAAACCAACCAATAGCCCCAGGAGTATTACATATTGAATGCCCAGCAACCAGAAAATAAGACAGGCAATGCTAAAAACAATAACCATTTGAAAAAATAATCCGGTTATATATTTCCTTACAATGTATTTTATCTGTTCAGTAATTTCATAAATAACAGAAATATATTTGTCAGTAAAAGCAGCTACGATAAAACGCATTAAATGCCTTCGGTATAGAAGAAGGAAAAAAGTATATATCAAGGTGAAAACGAGCATCAATACAATAGAAGAAATTGAAATTACTGTTTGCTCAATCAGGCTGCCGCTTGAAGTCAATACATTATGAGTTGTTGAATTTAAATATTCAGTTTGCTTGGCCATATTTATTTTCATCGTCCTTTGCAACCAAATTTGAAAATTGTGAAATGAATCTAATAACTGAGACTTTAACTGTGGCCATTCCTGGCTTAAATCTGATATTTGAGATCCCAATAAATAAATAACAAAGGTGCCAGCTGCAAGAAAAAGAATAACACATATGCCGGCTGATGCTGCTCTTGATAAGTGCAACTTATTTTCTAAAAAGTTAGCAGGTTTCAAGAGCAGGATGGCGAACAAAAAAGAAAATAGCAGAGGCAATAAAATATCTTTCCCAATAATTGCCAGGAATCCAAGTGCAATGAGGCAAATCAGTACACAGGCTAATTTTAGATAAAAAGGAAAATATAGGTTTTTCATTTCTTCAATATTCAAATTTAATTATCGAAGGTAGAATTTGCCGGTGAAAAGGGATTAAATAATCACAAGGTTTTAGGTGTCAGGTTTCAGGTTTCAGGTGTAGTAAGATTCATTTACTTATAGATTAGAAAATTCGTAGGTCGTAATTCGTAATTTCTATTCATCCTTCGCTCTTCTTAAATTTGCAGAATGCACCCTAAAAATTTATCTATCAATGATTTTAATTATGAACTTCCAGAAGATAAGATTGCCCTATACCCGCTCAGAAACAGGAGCCAATCTAAACTATTAATTTTTAAAAATGGTCAAATTTCAGAAGATATTTATTTGCGTATTGCTGACCATATAACAGAAAACTCATTCCTTGTTTTTAATGATACAAGGGTTATAAAAGCCAGAATTTTATTTAAAAAATCAACAGGCTCCATAATAGAAATATTTTGCCTGGAACCAAAAGAAAAAATAAATGATTATGCAGTAATTCTCCAACAAAAAAATTCCACAAGATGGAAATGTATGATTGGAGGTGCAGGAAAATGGAAAGAAAAATTCCTTCAAAAAACGGTTGAAATTAATGGAGAATCAGTAGAGCTGAAGGCAGCAATTGTTGAGAAATTAAACGAGTCTTATGTAGTAGAGCTGACCTGGGATCCCGGCGATTATTCATTCGCAGAAATTATTGACCATGCCGGCAACATACCTCTGCCACCTTATATAAAAAGGAAAGCAGAAGAAAGCGATGCAGAAAAATACCAAACAATCTATTCTGCGCATGATGGTTCTGTAGCGGCGCCCACTGCAGGGCTTCATTTTACCCAACAAATATTTGATTCATTTAAAGAAAGAAATATTCACAAAGATTTTGTCACTTTGCACGTAGGAGCAGGAACATTCAAACCGGTAAAAGCCGATAGAATGGAAGATCATGAAATGCATGCTGAATGGATCGATGTTTCAATCGATTTCTTAAAACACCTTTTAAAAGAAATTCCCAATGGCGTTTATTGCGTAGGCACAACTTCTGTACGAACCACTGAAAGTCTTTACCACATGGGACTTAAGACGATTATCAATCCCGATATTGATTTAAATGATCTGATTATTCGGCAATGGGAAGTATATGACGAGCCATTTACAAACCAGATGTATTCTCCGGAGGATTGTATAAATTCATTATTACAATACTTAAAAAGAAACTATTTGGAAAGGCTATTTGTGCAGACCCAAATCATTATTGCACCTGGTTATCAATTTAGAATTGTTCGTGGAATGATTACGAATTTTCATCAGCCAAAATCAACTTTGCTATTATTAGTTGCTGCAATGATTGGGCAAGATTGGAAGAAAGTTTATGACCATGCCCTCACGCATGATTTTAGATTTTTAAGTTATGGTGACGGCTGCCTGATTACTTCTGACCGTCTAAATAAAAAATAATTCAAAAGAAAAATGATAGCATTATAGATAATGTCAATTTCGTCAACAATTCTAAAAATATTGGTAATTATTAGATTTATTTCATCTGAATAAAAGCTATTTTTCAGGCGAAATCGCCAACATCAGCATGCTGCGAATCCAATTATTCAACAATCTAACACCTAACAATAAAACAATACAACAATCTAATAATAAAACCATTCAAAACAGAACATTTAATTCACCATCTTATTCGCGCAACAGCTGCTGGCAAAGGCTTCCGGCTTTGCTTTGAACGCAAAACCCATCCCCAGGATATAACCCATTGCCTCACGCAAAGCTTCATTACTTTTAAAATTAGGATTGGTATTTATGTCAGCATGCACTTCCATATCCACATCATATAAAGTAAATAAATCGCATAGTTCGTAAGCGATCTCAATACTTTTTGCTACCTCTACCAGCATACGTTCCTTAATACTGTAGTTTAAAAATGTGGATTCATTATGAATAAACATAAAGCCTCCTTTTCCTTCCCGCAAAAAAACAATTACTGTAGCAAATTCTGTCTCCCTTCCCTTTACCTGGCTATCGGTACCAATGCATACTTTTAACCTGTAACCTTGTTCAGTTTCCCGGATTATCGCACGCTCGACTTCACTTTTTATGGGTAGGTTTATAGCATCTCCGTTGAATTTTCTCCAATACATAGAATGGGTTTATCAATTGAAAAATGCCTGTCTGCCGGACGGCAGGAAAGTAAGAAATTATTCACAGCGAAATTCCGGCTGTACAAATTAAAACTATTTCCTAAATAATAAACAAATACAAGGAAAAATCATAGAATTCATGCTAAATTAGTATTGATCAATGCTAAGCAAAACCAATGTACAAGCTTCCTGGGTTTGTATACCTTTTGCTTTAGCCATTTGTTCCAGCTCGGGATTTTCTGTTCCCGGATTAAATACTATTCTCTGTGGATGTTGCTGAAGGATGTAATCATAATAAGGCTTTTGATTATCGGGATTCAGGTATAGCGTTATCGTATTTAAATTATTGATATCAGGATGTGATACATTTATATCTACGTCTTCTACCTGTCCCGGACGAAGGCCGATGGCTACTACCTCATGGCCATACTGTCGTAGTTTCTTAATGGCCATATTGCTGTATCGTGCCGGATTAGTCGAAGCACCTAAAACCAGGGTTTTTTTCTTTATACTGTTCATACTTTATCGTTTAAAAATTTTGCTTTTAATTCAGCTGTCGGGATCATGCATTCATCTTTTTTGCCAAACCATTTGTACCTGTTTTTTGAAATTGTATTATAGACAAAATCTCTAATTAATTTCGGAACTATCATAAAGCCATATAGAAGCGGCCATAGTCCTGGCAAATACCTGCAAACCGTTAAAGCAGCTGTGGAACGCGTATACAGACGGCCATCCAAAAGCAAAACAAATGAACTTAGATCATTATCAACAAATTCCTTTTCATTTAATAATGTTTTACCTACTTCACTTTGCAAAGTGGCAAATTTAAAAATAGATTTCTTATCTCTTTTGATCACAAAGTTTATAGCACTATTACACAAATTGCAAATACCATCGAATAATATAACCGATTGTGAATTCATCCCTACAAATTTACTTAAAACTCTTTGCCGTGCGTTGATTTTATCATTCTGTTGACCAACCAGGGGAATTGCCTGGTGAGACCTACAAATAGGTTGGTCGTCCGGGATTTTCCAAAGAATTGTTGTATTAGGCGCCCTCTTTTTAAACGGGAAGAAAATAACCTTTGCCATTCTCTTCTAAAATTATTTTCCATCTCCTCCCTGGTTATTTTCTGCTGCAAAAAATTGTCAACCTGCTCCGCCGCTAATTTAGCTGAGTGCATGGCCATACTCATTCCATTACCGCATAATGGTGTGATCATACCTGCTGCGTCACCGATCATTAATATATGATTCTCGACCTGGGATTTTTTATCAAAACTGATCTGTGAAATGGTCACAGGAGAACTGAACAAGAAAGTAGAATTTGTAAATATTTTATGTAGAAATGGATTCTTATACAAAATATTTTCTTCCATCTTTTTTAAAGATCCTTCATTTATTTGTAAATTTTTTGCTGTAGTCAGGTAACACAAGCAATAGGTGTTATCCTCTATTCTTGATATACCACAATATCCATTTTCAAAATTGTGTAATGCTATCGTATCAACAGGAAAATCAGTTTTAATATGGTATTTAACGCCTATATAATTATTGAGTTTTGTTGCTTTTTTAATAGTAAAATTTCGATTCCATTTTACATCCAGGTTGCTCTTTTTTCCATACCCGGAAGCGACTACAGGAACTGATAATTCACCACCATTGTATTTTAATGTAAAAATAGTATCATTGATAGATACTTCATTTATTTTAGTGCCTTCAAAAATGGTAACACCCTTTCTTTCTGCAATTTCTTTTAATTGATTATCGAGAAGATAACGGCTTATACCAAATCCGCCCATATCCAATTTTGATGTTAGAAAATTTCCATTGGGTGCAGATACTACGAGATTTTTAATGATTGGCAATTGAAGTTCATCCAGGTTCAATCCCAGGCCTTTTATGAAATGCCAGCTTTCCATACTTATATATTCACCGCACACTTTATGAAATGGATATTTTTCTTTTTCAAAAAGAATTACACGATGACCTTTTTGTCTAAGCAAGATTGCCATAGAAAGCCCCGCTAAGCCGCCACCAATAATGGCTACATCATAATCTGTATTTGGTTTATAGTAGTTCAATTGAATTAAGTATTGGTCATTTATGATGTGTTACCAGGTACCGGAATGCCCACTTCCATTCGATTGTATAGTTTTTTATTCCGGCCTCTTTCAACAATCTTGCCCAATCCATTTTCTTAAAACTCCGAAGAACTGAAAGTGGTGCATCATTTTTTACAAGGTAAGATTTTGAGAATATCTTTGTGGCCAATTTGATAAAATGATACGCCAATGGATGACGGTGTAAATCATTAATAAAAAATCCGGCAGTGGAATTATGTTCCATCCATTGAAGCATTTCTACCAACGCATCATCTGTAAAATGATGGCAAAAAAGGGAAGAGAATATAATGCCCGGGTTACCTTCTTCAAACCTGACATTTTTATAATCTGAAGTTATAAATTGTATATTTTCCATACTGGATTGTTGCCTTGCAAACTCAATGCACTCCTGGTTGATATCAATTCCAATAAAAGAAACTTCAATATCATTTTTGATGCAGTACTCATTGATGGCATTCAGATTATCTCCACCACCGCAACCGATTTCACAGATTGTAATTTGCTTTTTAGTTCCAATTAATTTTTCAAATCCTGAAATAGAAATGGCATGACCGCCCAATTTGGAATTGATAAAATCAAGTTCCTTCATATTTAAAACAATATCGTCAAAAGGGATATCATTTCTATCTAATAATTCTTTCTTGTAAGATCGTTGGGAATAATCAATCATTACTCAAAATAAATGTTTCCATTGTCAATCCCGGGCCAAATGCAGCACCAAAAATATTCGCTACAGGCATTATATCATTTTCAATCGAATCAAGAATTTCTTTTAAAACAAACAGAATAGTGGGTGAAGACATATTTCCATAATTGCGCAAAACATCGAGTGAATATTTCATGTCGTTTTCAGTGATAGATGTACTTTTTTCAATTACATCCAGGATACGTTTTCCACCCGGGTGAATGCACCAATGTGAAATATCACTTTCCTGCTTACCTGCATTGTGTAGGGCATTTTTCAACAATCCGGCAAAATCCTGTTCAATTAAATCAGGCACATATCCTGACAGCGTCATCAAAAAACCAGATGCAGATATTTCCCAGCTCATTTCTTTCTTTCCTTTTAATGCAACCTCACTGTAAAAATTTTTCATTTTTACCCCGGGCAAATCATGGTCATCATTTACCACTAAAATAGCTGCAGACCCATCTCCAAACAATAAGGAAGAAGCTATATTATCAATTGAATTTTCCTTTTGAAAATGAAGTGTACAGAGTTCAGTGCATACAATTAACACCTTTGCAGTTTTATCACTTTTACAAAAGGCATCCGCCAATTTCATTGCGTGAATGGCGGCATAACAACCCATAAAATTGACAGAAGTTCTGAAAATAGTTGATGGCAGATCCATGGCTTCCAAAATTTCCAAATCCAAACCTGGCGCACTCATTCCGGTACAGCTTACAGTGATTAAATGCGTAATTTCATTTTTATCTATCTTATCAAAAATACATTTTTCTACAGCATTTACAGAAAGCGGACAGGCAGTTTTTGCATACCACTTCATTCTTAGATCTATACCGGGAAAGGGATCCAGGTTTTCTGTAGCGGGATAAAATTGCCATTCATTTGCATTTAAACTATAATCCGGAATGGCAGAGTATCTATTTTGAATGGCACTTTTATGATAAAGAAAACGAAGCGTTCTTTTTTCTGTTTCATTCATCGCATACACATTTTGCATGAAATGCAAAATATCATTCTGATCATGTTTAAACTCCGGCAAAGCCGTGGATATGGAAACTATTTTACTCAATGTCCTAAAATTAAAATTGTAATAAATCCGGCATTTGAACAAACGGAAGCCAACACATTCATTCGCATTGTATTTTCAAAATTCGCCTGGCTCTCATCATTAAAAACCCTATAAAACCAATAAAAAAAATATACGAAAACCGGCAACATAGATACCTGTAAAATGAGAAAATTATTTAATTGGTGATTATTCAAAAATATCCAAAACAATACCGCAAAAGCAAAGGCATATATAATGCCAGTAAATAGGAAGGTGCCTTTGTATCCCAGCAAATAACTGATTGTGGTGACGCCATCTTTGCGATCTGCTTCAAATTGAAAAATCTGGGTCAGCGGATAAAACCCACCCATGAGCAATCCGGCAGCTAACAAATAAAGGGGAGAAATGGTAGTTGTCAACATTGAATCCGCGCCATGGTAAATAATATAAAAACTGAGCGCTCCCTGGAAAACAACAACAGTCAGGAATCCGGCGACAGGAAATTTTTTCAGGCGGATACCCCGGTAACTATATGCTAACGAAGCAAGGATATAAAGCAGCACTCCTGCCGCAAATAAGTTGGAGATCACAAGGCTTAAAAGAATAGCAATTACATTCATTATCCTTGTGGTTACCAGCAATTGTTTCGTTGGTTGCATAGGATGCTTCACTCCGCCAATGGGCGAGGTATCACGATCCATATAACTATTATAACCATTACTCGCGGGATATACCAATACATGCAAAATAAAAAAAATAAGAATTGCTCTATTCCAATTTATTACATTTACCTGGCTTACTGCAAACCAGTATACAGGCATTAAAAAAAATGAAAAATGAAAACGTAAAAGTTGAATGGTAGATTTAAGATTATTCACTTACTAAAAATAAACGGAAATTGTCAATTAATGGTTTACAAACAGAATATCTTTTTGCTTTGTTTAACGCTTCTCATGGTTAGCTTTTGACCAATAATTATCTTATATCTTCTCTTTCCTCCAGTATTCTCACGGTGGCACTTTGTAAATATTTGTCAATCATTACCTGGCAGGAAAGCCGGATGTTCTTATTTTGTACTTCACATTTATCGAGTGTGCTTTTTTCATTTCTATCCAATTCGGGAGCAAGTTGCGGAGAATCAATTTCAACGAGGCATGTTCCGCATCGGCCTATTCCTTTGCATTCACCAAAATCCTCTACATAAATTACCTCATTGATCAATACCATAAGGTTCCGATATTCTCCCTCATGTGTATGAACGGCTATTTCTTCGTTTCCACTAATTAGTTTAAATAAAATTGTTTGAATAGGTGCGTACATGTATAAAATAAGTTGTGAAAAAGAAGAAAAGAATTGAGGAAAAGCTATATTATATATGTGAAGATAGTGAAGGAAATCATTGAATCTCTTATGATTGAATCAACACATTCATTTCGCTAATTTAAAAAAAAACAGGGGTCAAAACTATTTTATTCCTTTAAATGATTAAGAGTAGTCCATTCTTTATCCTCTTCTTCCGCACCTACCTAATTAACTTACATCTCTACAGGATTCAAAATAGGTATCCCTTAGAACCAGTGTAAATTTTGATAAATACAATTAGAAATTTATTAGTAAATATTTATATCTTTTTTAAATTAATTTATTTATTTGGTTTAGTTTTATGTCTGGTTGTTTTAATAAAAATAAAAAAACGTAAAATGAAAAAATCTTTATTCCTCGCATTATCGTTTATTTTTTTTGGAAACGCTCTTGCGCAGGTCACACAAATTAATGCAAACAAAAGTTTGCATGGAGTCGCTCAGATAAATAATACGCTGGCCATTTTTGATTCAGGTGTTGATTCTTCAATATGGGTATCAGACGGAACTAAAGCGGGTACTATTCAAATATCTGACACCATTAAATCCATTGGTAGTGGAGGAGTATTGAACGGTAAATATATTTTCAAAGGTTTATCCCCCCATTGCGGAATGGAATTATTCATCACCGATGGAACGAAAAGTGGAACACACATATTAAAAGATATAAACCCGGGAATGGGCAACAGCCAGCCCCAAATCACTACAATCGGCGCTTCATACGATTATATATATTTTGCTGCAGTAACACCTGAATTGGGATGTGAGTTGTGGAGAAGCGATGGTACACCAGGAAACACAACGCTTGTAAAAGATATCGGCGTATCAATTACAAGTGGAATTGATTCAAATCATTTTTCTTTAGGCCAGGTAGGAAATACTTTTATTTTCACCGCAACAACACCGGCAACAGGTAATGAACTTTGGCAAACTGACGGAACGCCTGGAAACACCAGTCTATTAAAAGATATTGACCCTGGAATTATCTCTTCAAATCCAAATCTTTTTTATCCATTGAAGAATATGGCATTATTTAATACTAAAGCATCTAATGGCATTAATAATGAGATATGGAGAACTGATGGTACACCAGGCGGAACTGTTTTAATAAAAAATAATATCGTTCCCGGATTCGCACCTTTTACTTTCTTCCACGTTTTTAAGGACAGGGCTTATTTTTTGATTAACGATGGTGTCCATGCCGGCGATGCAATGTACAGTACCGATGGAGTTGATGCCAGTACAACTCACACTTCTTTTTTGAAAGATCTGGGCTCACCTACTCTTTTTGGTTCAGGTCTCTTAGCTAATGCAGTTAATTTGCCGGATAAATTTATATTCCCCTATTATGATCTTGATTTTATGACGGCACTTACTACTAAAAATGATTTATACCAATGTGATGGTACGGCAACAGGAACCAAAGTATTTAAATCATTTTCCCTGGACAATACTAATTTTCCACTTATCTACACTAGTATCAGTTTTGATATTGTCACCAAAACGATAAATTACCCTCTTTTTAAAGGAAATTTTTACTTCGCTGCTGATGATAGTATTCATGGAAATGAATTGTGGCTGTCAGATGGTAACAATACTAACATACTGAAAGATATCAATCCTGGCCCTGAGGATGGAATTACCAGTGGTAGCTTTCTTTTCGCCTCATCAGATTTATTTTTTGCAGCCAATGACGGAGTGCATGGAAATGAATTATGGAGAACAAATGGAACCCAGGCAGGAACTTCAATGGTTCAGGATATATTTCCCGGGAATCACAATGCTGATCCTTCTCTTCAATTCATAAATAATGGTAAAATATTTTTTGGTGCTACGGATGCTAGCCCTGCTGATTCGTCCGTTACTGATCTATATGTAGTTGACGGAATTTTTTCGTCCTTACCGGTTGGTCTTCTTGATTTTACGGTTACAACAAAAGGTGCCGATGCCATCTTGCACTGGACTACTTCCCAGGAAATAAATTCCCGCGATTTTACCATACAATCCAGTGATGACGCTCAGCATTGGAATAATATAGGAACTATAACTGCTGCCGGAAATTCCTCTGTTCAAAAAAATTATACATTCTCCGATTTAGGAGTAATGAACTCAGGGAAAAGTGTAGTTTACTATCGGTTAACACAAAGCAACAGGGATGGTAAAAATATTTATAGCAATGTTATTTTCATAAAATTAAACAGCACCAATCAATGGAATGTACAAATGCTTTCTAATCCTTTATTCAATAAAGTAGAATTAATACTTTCAGGAGTTAAAGGAGAAGCTAACATTTTTGTAAATAACATCAATGGCCAGGTCATTTACAAAAAGCAAATACAAAATCAGAACGGATTTATGACCTTACCTGTGAATCTGCCGGGCGGGGTTTATTTCCTGGTAGTCACCAACAATAATGAAATAAAGACAATAAAGTTCGTGAAGAATTAAAAATTAAAAACAGGGTGAAAACTGCCGGCGAAAAATCGCCGGCAGTTTTTTTAATGGTAATTTTTATCATGGTTTATCTGTTTGTTAAATGAAAGAAAACAGCATTAATGATGTTTATTTTTCAACGACTTTCCTTTCTCGTGAAGTTTGTATATACTTGGTAACCGCCAATCATACCTGAAAGCCAATATCCTGATAATAAAAACGGTAAGAATTGACATAGCTTCATTAAGTTCTAGATTCATATTAAAATGGGAAAGCAATATATAAATACTACCACCAAGGATACATGCCGTTGCATATACTTCCTTTTCGAAAATGAGAGGAATATTATTTAAAGAAATATCCCGGATAATTCCACCAAAACAACCAGTAACAGTTCCCAGCGCCACACAGATGGCCGGATCAAGATGGAAATTAATTCCTTTTTGAACGCCGAGGATAGTGAAAAAACCCAGGCCGATGGAGTCAAAAACCAATAATGTTTTTTCGAAATTTTTTGAAATAGTATCCTTGAAAATAATTACAAAAATGACGGTAGATCCAATGATCAGGCTGTAGTTTATATTCCTGATCCAGCTTACCGGAAGATCGCCTATCATCATATCGCGGATAGTGCCACCACCAATAGCAGTTACAAAAGCAATGATCAGTACGCCAAAAACATCAAGTCTCTTTTGCATGGCTGCAAAAACACCGGACACTGCAAATGAGATCGTGCCAAGTATATCAATTAATGTGAGGAATTCTATTTTCAATGGTAGTTGATATGTAGTGTGAGATGTAAGAAGTGAACCGTGAGATGTGAAGTGTGAGATGTGAAATGTGAGAGCATACCAACTTTCTTACATTTTACTTTTTTACATTTTACATCCCTACATTTTACTTTTTACTTTTTACTTATTCCCTCCTGCTAATTTAAATTCTGCCTCCTTTACATCCTCCGAATTCTTGCCAATAAACAATTTAAAATCGCCTGCTTCTGATAAAAATTTTAGATCACTATTATAAAATCGAAGGTCTTTCTCAGTAATAGTAAAACTTACTTTCTTGGACTCACCCGGATTCAGTAAAACTTTCTGAAATCCTTTTAATTCTTTCACCGGTCTTGAAATTGAGGCCACCAAATCCCTTGTATACATCTGAACAGTTTCTTTTGTTGGTAGGGAGCCGGTATTTGTGATGGTAACCACCGCTGTGATTTTCTCACCTGGTTTGAGTATCTTTTTATCCAAAGAAATATCGCTATATACAACGGATGAGAAACCCAAACCATATCCAAAAGGATATAAAGGCGTATTTTCAATATCGAGGTATTTACTTGTGTATTTTTGAATGGGGTTAAGTGGTCGTCCTGTGTTTTCATGATTATAATAAATGGGTATTTGTCCTACATTTCTAGGAAAACTCATGGTCAATCTTCCTGAAGGATTTGCTTCGCCAAAGAGAATTTCTGCAATGGCCGGACCTGCCATAGTACCACCAAACCATGTCTCAAGAACTGCGTCCATATTTTCATCTTCCCAGGAAAGAGTCAATGGCCTGCCATTCATAAGTACCAATACGATAGGTTTCCCGGTAGTTTTCAAAGCTTTTAATAAAGCTTTTTGATTAGCCAGTAATCCAATATCGCTCCTGCTGGCAGCTTCACCGCTCATTCCAAAAGCTTCGCCCAAAACTGCCACTACCACATCCGATTCTTTAGCTGCCTTTACTGCATCATCAATCAATTCCTGCGGTGATTTCTGGTCCAAAACAAGTTGTGCATCGTGAGGATTTAATTTGTTCATTAATAAGGTATCATCAACCAGGTTTGCTCCTAATGAATAAGTAAAATTTTGGCCATTTCTATTTTGTAAAGCATTCCACAAACTGACTGCTTTCTTATAATCACCTGCGCCACTCCAACTTCCAATAAGGTTTCTCTGATCTTTTACCAGCGGTCCAATGAAGGCAATCTTTTGGTTATTTTTTAATGGTAAAATTGAATTTTTATTTTTTAATAAAACCATACTTTCTACAGCTGCCTGTTTGCTTAATTCCAATTTATCAGCACTCATTACTTCTTTCTTATTCCTATCCTCATTGATATATCTATAGGGATCATCGAATAATCCTAATTTGTATTTTGCTTCCAAAATTCTTCTACATGCAGCATCAATTAATTGCATTGGCACTTTGCCTTCCTTTACTAAAACGGCGGCATATTTCAAAAACTCCTCTCCGACCATATCCTGGTCTATGCCTGCTTTCAAAGCCAATTCAGTTACCTGTTTATCATTGCCCATACCATGATTCACCATCTCGTTGATAGCTGTATAATCTGTCACAATAAATCCTTTGAAACCCCATTGTTTACGCAGCACATCAGTCATCAGCCATTTATTACCTGAAGCAGGAATTCCATCTATTAAATTAAATGAAGTCATTACAGAACCTACACCTGCTTCAATGGCAGCTTTATAGGGAGGAAAATAGTCGTTGTACATTTTTGTCCTGCTCATATCAACGGTGTTATAATCCCGGCCCGCTTCTACTGCGCCGTACAAAGCAAAATGTTTTACACATGCCATTACAGTATTGTAAGCTGAAAGATCACTGAGCTGATAACCATTCACCATAGCTTTCGCCATTAGTGATCCAAGATAGGGATCCTCTCCTGCTCCCTCGCTAACTCTTCCCCAGCGCGGATCACGTGTGATGTCTACCATTGGGGAGTACACCCAGTTTAAACCATCAGCACTTGCTTCTATAGCCGCAGCTCTAGCCGTTTCCTCTACTAGTTTTGGATTCCACGTGGCCGCCATTCCAAGATTAATGGGAAAAATAGTTCTGTGTCCATGAATGACATCATAGCCAAACATCAGCGGAATTTTTAATCGCGTTTCTTTCACTGCGATATCCTGCAATTTTTTCACAGCAATAGGTGTGTAAGTATTGAATACTCCGCCTACCAATCCTTTTTTTATTTTTTCTTCCACACCTTCGCTAAGCAATGGGCCAGTGACATCAAAGCCCACTGTAGGTAAATTCATCTGGCCTACTTTTTCTGCTAGCGTCATTTTTTTCATCAGGTCGTTGATGAAAATATTCATTTTTAATTC
>JBDTEF010000058.1:0-3385 GCA_039922615.1 Ginsengibacter sp. | reverse complement strand
ACTTATTTATTTAACAGGCTATTTCTTTTATTTATCGGACAAACGAATGGATCATTAGCCAGGAAGGCAGAAGCAAAAAGTGGAATCTTACTTTTCCATAGCATCCTATAAAAGATGATTTACTTTGTCTCAAGGCCTATTTTTTACCCGGAGAAAATTAACTGATGTTTTTTCTACCATTCATATAAAATTTTTCTCCCCTCTCTATTTTCTTAAAAAAAAAGCATTAACCTTACAAAAAAAAGAAAAACATGAGATCTTCTGATAATGATTTTGAACAGGAACCTAAGTTAAGGCCATCGTTTTTGACTGTACTTTGTATATTGACTTTCATAGGAAGTGGTATGGCGATCATTAGTTCTGTATTTGCCTATAAAACAGCTGATAAATCCAATTCCATCTTTTCTGAAATTGCTAAAGGGAATAAAAACAATTCTGGTACCACTACTATCATCATTAATGATTCTACCTATATCGCAGATTCTACGACTGTATCCGATTCAATTATTACACCAGGGAATGCAAAACCTTCCTCAGAATTTGAGAAAAAAATGAAAGCGTCTGTATCAAAAATGTTTACAAAGGAAAATATTCAGAAAAAATCAATCGGAGATCTTATTGCAGCTCTCTTCACATTGAGCGGCGCGATATTAATGTGGAATTTAAAGAGACAAGGTTTTTACTTGTATATAATTGGAGTGCTTATATCTTTGTTTGTACCGATGTATTTATATGGTACAGATCTCATGTCAATTGGATTATCGATTATTGCAGCATTTTTTGGCCTTGTTTTTATCGCCCTCTATGCGCTAAACCTCAAGGTAATGAATGGCAAAAGGGATGAGGAGGTAGATTTTAGTTCTTAAATATTATCCTTAGAATATTGTCCCTGAATGGTTGCGGTCATTATTTCCTTTCACTATTCATTGCTAGAAATAAATAATGCTATAATTTTTTCAAAAAAAAACAATATTATGAAGTTTTCCTTTTTGTAAATGAAAATTAAGTACTACATTTGCACCCAATTATAAAAATTATTTCATAAAAATGGCTTATTTAACATCAGAAAAAAAGGCAAAATATTTTGCTGACTTTGGCGGAAAGGCAGAGAACACCGGTTCTACAGAAGCACAGGTTGCTATTCTTACAGAGAAAATAAATCACATTTCAGGACACCTGAAATTGAATAAAAAAGATTTTAGTTCACAACGTGGCTTAATGCAAATGGTTGGTAAAAGAAAAAGTTTACTTTCTTATTTGACCAAACATGATCTGACCAGTTATCGTGCATTAATTGAAAAGTTAGGACTTCGTAAATAATTTGTCATTTACTGCAAATGATATTGATAGCTATTCCCAACTGATTACGGTTGGGAATATTTTTTTAATAACTAATTTAATTATAAATGAATACGCCAAATCCCATAAATGTAACTTTTGATATAGGCGAAGGCCGTATGGTTACAATAGAAACAGGCAAACTGGCCAGACAAGCTGATGGTGCTGTTACTGTAAGTTTAGGTAACTGTATTTTATTGGCTACCGTAGTTGCCAAT
The DNA here is from genome assembly GCA_039922615.1 of Ginsengibacter sp. Taxonomy (GTDB): domain Bacteria; phylum Bacteroidota; class Bacteroidia; order Chitinophagales; family Chitinophagaceae; genus Ginsengibacter. The sequence goes on along the minus strand of JBDTEF010000058.1, from coordinate 1,829 downwards.
CGGGAACCAAAAGTAGGGCAATCTTTTTTCCCTTTGTCAGTAGATTACCAGGAAAAATTTGCCTCCGCTGGAAGAATTCCTGGTTCATTTTTCAAAAGAGAAGCACGCCTGAATGATTATGAAGTACTTACTTCAAGATTAATAGACAGGGCTTTAAGGCCTTTATTTCCTGATGATTACTTATGTGATGTTCAGGTACTTGTGTCACTTATCTCAAGTGATCCTGAAATAATGCCTGATTCAATGGCCTGTCTTGCAGCATCAGCAGCATTAGCAGTTTCAGATATTCCAATACAGGAAATTATATCAGAAGTAAGAGTAGGAAAAGTGAATGGTGAATATGTTGTGAATCCTACACGTACCCAATTGGAAGAAGCTGACCTGGAATTTTTAATTGCCGCTACTGATAGAAATATCATGATGGTAGAAGGCCAGGGAAAAGAGTGCCAGGAGGAAGATTTAATTAAAGCGATAGAAATAGCGCATAACGCAATTAAAATACAGGTAAAAGCACAGGAGCAGTTAAGAGATAAAGTAGGAGCCAAACCTAAGCGTGAATATGTAAAGCCTTATCGTAATGAAGAATTGGAAGAAAAGATCAATGCATTTGCAAAAGATAAAATGCTTGCCATATCTTCAAATGCTTCAGAAAAACATGACAGGACAGATGAATTTGCCAATTTAGCTAAAGAAGTAAAAGAGTATTTGGGTGAAGAATTGCCTGATGAAGATAAAGCCTTAATTAAACATTATTTTGGTGAATTGCAATATAATGTAGTTCGTGATATGATGCTGGAAACAAGGAAACGCCTTGATGGCCGTAGCCTTGATGAAATCAGGCCGTTGACAATGGAAGTAAGTCCATTGCCATCTCCGCATGGTTCGGCATTATTTACACGAGGTGAAACACAATCTTTGACGACCGTAACTTTAGGTACGCCCCTTGACGAATTATTAATTGAAAGTGCTGCTACCAGCAATTATTCAAATTTCTTTTTACATTATAATTTCCCTCCTTTTTCAACTGGTGAGGTGAAAATGATGCGTGGTGTTGGAAGGAGAGAAGTTGGTCACGGAAATCTGGCAATGCGTTCATTAAAACAAATAATGCCAAAAGATGAATATCCATACACAGTAAGGGTTGTGAGTGATATTTTGGAAAGTAATGGTTCTTCGTCTATGGCTACTGTATGTGCCGGGTCTCTTGCATTGATGGATGCAGGTGTTCCTTTCAAAAAGCACGTAAGTGGTATTGCGATGGGACTTATTTCTAAAGGAGAGCAGTTTGCCATCCTTTCAGATATCCTGGGTGATGAAGATCATTTAGGTGATATGGATTTTAAAGTTACCGGTACGCGTGATGGTATTTGCGGCGTGCAAATGGATATAAAAGTAGACGGCCTTAGCATGGAAGTTATGCGTAGAGCATTGAGCCAGGCGAAAGAAGGAAGGATGCATATTTTGGATGCGATGTATGCTTGTATTCCTGAACACAGAGATGATGTGAAACCACAGGCACCGAGAATGGTGAAACTGATAATTGATTCCGAATTTATTGGCGCAGTAATCGGGCCCGGAGGTAAAATAATCCAGGAGATTCAAAAAACTACCGGAGCAACCATTAATATTACAGAAGTTGGCAAAAAAGGGGAGATTAGTATTTTCTCTGCGGATAAAGAAAGTCTGGATCAAGCTGTGGCTTGGGTTAATAGCATCGTGATGCAACCTGAAGTTGGTGATGTGTATGAAGGAACTGTAAAGGGAGTTAAAGAGTTTGGTGCATTCGTAGAATTCCTGCCAAATAAACAAGGTCTTTTACATATTTCAGA
>JBDTEF010000057.1:0-4281 GCA_039922615.1 Ginsengibacter sp. | reverse complement strand
AGATTTCCTACATAAATGTTCATTGTAAAACTTTTTTTTTAAAAAATATTGTAACAATTAATAGAATTAGTAGCTACAATGAACTGAACAAACCTTAAAAGTGATGCATCAGCCAAAAGAAAAACAGACTAAACCCATTAATAAAAAATAAAGATAATCCTTTCTTTGAAATTCCCTTAGTTTTCGTCAATTTTTTTATATAATTCCACAAACACTAACTTTCCATAAAATCTTGCTCTCCTTTTAAGTATGCAAATTTTACGGATTTAAGTTAATCCGGTGGAAAAGTAAGAATAATTGAAAAATAACCCCACTATTGCGGGGATTAATCTTTTTAGTGATTATTCAGCTATTACTTCGAGATCCACTTCAATTTCATGGCCTTTACCGAAATCAATTTTGGCTTTATAATTACCCAATTCTTTGATATCGTCAATTATTGTGATACGGCGACGATCAATTTCATATCCTTTTTGTTCACGTATTGCACGTGCTATTTGTACGCTGGTTACGCTACCAAAAATTTTACCACTAGTGCCTGTTTTGGCCCCAATTTTTAATGGACTTTGCTGCAATACACTTACAACATCATTAATTTCAGCTAAAAGCTTTTCTTCTTTCTTTGCAATTTGTTTTCTTCTTTCTTCTAACATTTTTAGGTTACTGGAATTAGCTTCTACCGCAAGTTTGTGTGGAATTAGAAAGTTCCTGCCATAACCGTCCTTAACTGTTACTAATTCGTGGGCGCCGCCCAGGTTATTTACATCCTGTATTAATATTACCTGCATTATTGTGCATTTTTACCCAAATTGCCGCAGCGATCTTTCTCCTCCATCTGGTGGATTAGGGTGGTTAAAAAAATTATTTCATTAAATCTGTTACGTAAGGTAAAATGGCCATTTGACGTGCCTTTTTAATTGCCTCACTCACTTTGCGCTGGTATTTCAGAGAATTACCTGTAATGCGGCGTGGTAATAATTTACCTTGCTCATTTAAAAATTTCTTTAAAAAATCAGCGTCTTTATAATCAATATATTTTATGCCCATTTTCTTAAAACGGCAATATTTTTTCGGACGCTTTTCGGCTTTTATGGCCGTCAAATACTTTATTTCATTTGGTTTAGGCATGAGCTACCTCCTCTTTTTGTTGTTCAGAAGTTACGCCTTTACTTTTCTTTTTGTTGTACTCTACGGCGTATTTGTCGAGTGCGGTATACATTTGGCGGATGACAGATTCATCACGCAAAAGCTGAGTTTTCAGCTTTTCATTGAAGTCGGTTGACGCTTCGTATTCCAGAACCCAGTATAAACCGGTTGTTTTTTTCTGGATCGGGTACGCCAGTGATTTTAGTCCCCATGCATTCGTATGCACTATTTTGCCCCCGTTTTCCGTAACGAGAGTGGTAAACTTATTCTGAGCAGCTTTATATTCCTCCTCAGAAAGTACCGGGGTAAAAATCACCATCAATTCGTAATTTTGCATTTACATTGTTTTTTGTTGCTCATCGCAACAGGTGATTAAAAATAATTATTTGGGCTGCAAAATTAAGGGAAATTAATTAATAAAAGATAAGATTGTTTAGGATTCAATTTTCCTATCTCTATCTTAAACTAAATGTCTTATTGTAATCATTGTAATTCGTCGGTCAAAGCACAAAACGTTCCGAAGGAACGAATTCAAAATACTGTGATTTCTTCTACCCACAAAATGTTCCGATGGAACATTAAAATAGATTTTTAAAAAGGCTCTCAAAATCATATTACTATTATACCATTTATTTTTACATTTTGCAATAAGAAATTATGAATAGATGAAAGCAATCTTACAATCAAATACATGGTGGGGTGCACCGAAAAAATTTTCAACACAAAACAAAGAGCGAAAAGTAAGCTGGCTTGAATTATTTTACGATTTGGTTTATGTGATTGCCATTGCCAAAATCACCGGTCATTTTTCTGAAAATATTAATATTGGCGGTTTTCTTGATTATGTCTATTTCTTTTCCATCATTTATTGGAGTTGGTTGAATGGAAGCCTATATCATGACTTGCACGAATCAGAAGGTTTGAGAACAAAACTGATGACCTTATGGCAAATAATGATTGTGGCGGCACTTGTCATTACAATTGATAGTAATCCTGATAAAATTATTTTTAATATTACCATCGCTTTGATGGCAATGCAATTATTTATCACTTATTTATGGTGGAGCGTAGGATATTATGATAAATCGCATAAAAAATTGAATTTACCTTATACCATTTTATATGTATTCTCCTTTATATTGATGGCATTTTCCCTGGATTTAGATCAGCGTTATTTAAGAATTGGAATGTTTACCTCCCTCATTTTAAATATTCTCCCACCTTTTTATTCGGGAATGGTTCTCAAAAGAAAAAATATAGTGCTCAATTTATCCTCCACTATGTCTGAGAGATTAGGTTTATTTGCTATTATTCTATTTGGAGAAGTAATGGCTGGAATTGTCACTGGTATAGGACAGTTTCATGAATTTACTATAACTATTTGGCTGGATTTTGGAATTGCAGTCATTCTTGTATTCTCACTTTGGTGGATATTCTTTACTTTAATTTCTGACAGATTATGTAAATCCGGAATTATTAGAAGTAGCGTATTTGAACTTTTATACATTCCCACTTTATTTGCTTTAGGATTAATCTCCATGGCTTTCAAAGGTATTTTCAAGGAATATGATTCAGGAAGCGTTGATTTTATTTCGCTGAAAGAAATATTAGGCTACTCTATTTGCCTATTCCTGTTTTGTATATGTTTACTCAGTTTTTTGTTGAAATTTTCTTCTCAATATATACATTTAAGAAAAAAAGTCCAGATTACACTCGCAGGAATAAGTGTTGGACTTTTTATCCTGACAATGTTGAATTTCCAGGTCGGGATTACTATTTATTTGTTGATAATTTTAATGATTTTACTCTTGACTATTATTATTCTAAACTTATTTTGGTTTGCCGAACAAACAGAGAATGGCAACGCTGAAGTTGTTTAAGAATTAAGAATTATCAATATAAGATTTCAAATATTTTTTTATAGGCAATTTATAAACCATCAGATTGTTCGTAGGGACAAGTCGTGACTTGTCCGTTTTGGGATTGAAAGATTTCCGCTAAGACGATTTTATTTTCATGGAAAAGGACAGGTTTCGACCTGTCCCTACAGATTATACCATTCTCTTATTTTCCCATCACCTTGTACACCGGATATCTCATATGCGCCGGCTCATACCACGGAGAATTTTTATAAACAAAATTCAATTGCGCATTGCTACTTTTAGCAAACTCCGGATCAGATTGCTTCTTATCTTCCAATTTTTTCCTGACATCCGGATTTTTATTTAAATAATCTTCCGCAATTGTATTCCATCTGTAATCGCTGTATCCTTCTTTCTGCTGAAAAATAGCATCAAAAAAATTCCATGAAAAAAAACTGTCATCGCCAGTCGGATCCAGCATTTCAACGAGGTATCTATTCGCACTTTGATTCAAATCAATCACGTAATCACCTTTCAAAAACTGAATCTTTTGCTTTGATTCTTCCACTTCTGTTTTAGAATTTTTGTGATGACTTTCATAAGCCACCGGTAATGCTTTATTATTAGTGATTCGCGAAACCGTAACCTCTATCATGGTATCAGCTTTCAACCGATTCATTTTTACCCTATTCAATTTCAGCAAGTCGATTACCTTCCACCAGCCCTGAGGAATAATATAAGATTGTGGCTTTGCGACTACATTTTCTGGGCTGAACGTATCAAAATATTTCACCTCTTTTGTAAATGGCTTATTGTGATCGTAAAACAAAACAGGTAAACCACTCACTTCACTTATTTTTTTTGTTGCTTCATATCCCATAAATGGAATTCTTGAAAAAGAGCTGGTATCCATTTTCCATGATAAGGCAAATTCGCTTTTACCAATTGTATTTTGCACAGCTTTCTTCCTGGTGCTTATTATTTCCTTTGCATTTACGCTACATTGTTGAATGAATGTCGCCAACAAATCATAAGTAGAATTTACCCTTTCTTTATAAGGTTTCAACATGTGTGTTTCCGGCATATAACTGATCGTGTTGAAGAGCGCAGCGTAACCGGAAGAATACCTGGGATTATCATAAAATTGAGAAAATCCTGTTGAAGGATCTTTGTCTTCCACGTTTACATAATGCACCATATCCCATTTCTTTTCTTTCATGCCTAAAAAAAGTGCCGGGTCAAATACTTTCTTTACCCATTCTCCCAGCACAGG
>JBDTEF010000056.1:0-5131 GCA_039922615.1 Ginsengibacter sp. | reverse complement strand
GCGATCATGCGTTCATCTTCTCATTAAATGTGGCCAGGTAATTCCGGGAAACAGGCACCAATTCTTTGCAATCTTTTAAATTTATTTTGTATCCCTGGGCATTGCCATTGACGATTTCTATAAAATCCTTATTCAAAATATAAGAGCGGTGTGTTCTAAGAATATTTGGAAAGTGACGCAAAATATTTTCCAGGTCCTTGAGTTTCATTCGCTTTAAAATTGGTTTTGCCGGCAAATTTTCAACCGTCCATATTTCCACATAATTTCCTTCTGCCCTGGCAAAAATAAAATCCTCTATTTTAAGCATGAAGGTTTCAGATTTCAGTTCAGTAGTTATTTTAATTTCTGAATGACGGGCAATGGCTGGTTTTTCTTTCAATTTTAAATTGAAGGCTGATGCCTGTTCCTGGTTTTTTAAAAACTGCAGATTTATATTGGTAGAAAGAACAATAAAAGCTATCAAAGAACCTCCCAGTAAGGTGTGTACTATTTCTTCATATAAATAATGCCATGACCAGTTACCAGGATTATTGTAAACGATATCCCTGATTATAAATTGAAAAATACCAATCAGTAATAAGATGATTATAATAAAAACAATTTCATTTTTTACTTTCCAGTTTTCGGTCCTGAATTTTGGTAAAAAAAGACTTAAAGGTACCAGGATTAATAGTGGTGCTAAAGAATGAATGAAGGAAACCCAAAAAAAAGACATTTTTAGTTCAGCAGGATTGGTCTCAAAAGGCTGGATAAAATAATTGAAAAAAAAAGCCAGGATAAATATAGCAGCACATACCTGGAAAAGTCTTTTACCTGTGTAATAATATGGATAAGGCTGATTGACGTACCTGTTTAATTCAGCAAAGGGTATAAATTTTTTCAATACTATTTATTTATTATTTCATTTCTACCAATATAAGTTATTCGATCTTTGTCAATAATTTTGGTAACAGGAAATTCCTCCACAAAATTTGTTCGCTTTACAGGTAGATCCATAATTTCTATATCCATATCCTTACCATCAGTATCTTGTGGCGAATAACAAATTTGGCCCAGGATCTCAATTTGAAGTTTTGGATTTTTTTTCATCTTGCGAAAAAGCTCGTGTAGAAGGTAGGATAATTGCGTTAATGGAATATCAGCATAATGCGAATTTAGTAAATTTAGGAGATTGGCTGAAGGGTTATATTTTATATTTTAATGATATTTTTTTTAAAATAAGTTATAATTATCAGTCGGAATAGTTATGATTGTATGCTGAATTTGTATGCTAAGGAAAGCATGGTAAAATAATTTCGGCACCTAAGGGGAAAACGAGAAACATGTATAAATTTTAATATTTTATATTTACTTTAGAATTCTGGTTTAATTTATTTCACCTAATATCCCGGCAGAAAATATCCGCCAATAAAATCGAAGAATAGCGAATGAGTTCACCCTGCCGCAAATGCTGCCATGTTAATCTGTAAATTAATTTATGATGACTATGAAAAGAATTTTATTGACCTTCTTCCTTTCTTTACCTGTCCTTCCCGGATTAGCAAAAGAGATTCATTTCCCTGCTCTCAACTACTCAAATAGCGGGCAGCTTGAAATAAAATTACCTGCATTGGCGGTGAATAAGATGCAGCGTGATACCCAGCCTTCAGCTAAACAATTATTGCTCAACATTGAAAAAGAAAAGTTTATTAGTGATGACAGTATATTGGTAAAAATGCCTGATGGTGGCACAGTCTCTCTAACTGTCTTTCGCGACAGAAAAATGGCAACCCCGCAGCCTGCAATACTCTTATATAATATTTATGCAGGAAACGAAGCATTTGATTGTAAACGGGCAGTCGCACGTGGCTATGTAGGAATAGTTGCGAATACGCGTGGAAAGCGATTGAGCCCCGATTCAATAGAACCTTTTGAAAATGATGGTAAGGATGCTTATTATATTATTGACTGGATCAGTAAACAAGATTGGTGTAACGGTAAGGTAGGAATGTACGGTGGAAGTTACCTGGGATTTGCCCAGTGGAGTGCCACAAAACATCTTCATCCTGCATTAAAAACCATCGTGCCGCAGGCCGCAGTAGGACCCGGAATCGATTTTCCACTGCTGAATGGTATTGTGCCAACTTATTTACTTCGCTGGCTTCATTTTGTGATAGATAATAAATTAGTTGATTACGCCGGATTTTTTAACGATAGAAAATGGGATAGTCTTGCAGGTAAATGGTATCAAAAAGGTTTGAGTTTTCGCTCTTATGATACGCTGGAAGGTCGTCCCAATATGATTTATCAGCGGATACTTCAACATCCTTCCTACGACAGCTATTGGCAAAACATGATTCCTCAACGGGATGAATTTGCTAAAATAAATATCCCGATTCTAACTACTACCGGATATTATGATGATGACCAATTAGGCGCCATGTATTATTATAAGCAATATCATCAATGGAATAAAAATCCGAATGATTACCTGATTATTGGTCCATTTGATCATGGCGGTTCGCAGTATAAGCCTTCAAAAATATTGGGAGGTTACCGGATCGATTCCGTCGCGAATATTTCAATTATCGATATTGTATTTAAATGGTTTGACTACGTTCTTAAAGGAGGTAAGTTGCCTGAAATTTTGAAAGATAAGGTGAATTTTGAATTAATGGGAACTAATCAATGGCGCCATGTCGCCACATTAAAACAAATGCACAATGACTCACTTAATCTTTACCTGGGTAATCAACTTAATGGAAAATCGTATTCCCTGTCGAAAGAAAAACCATTAAAATCCGCCTTTATTGATCAGCAGGTTGACATGACCGAAAGAAATGATCCACGTTTTCGCCAGGATGACATCATCGCTTTTACCAAACTAATATACGATTCGCTCAGTCCCGAAAAGGAGAAATTAGTCTTTGTCAGTGAGCCAGTTGACGGCTCTTTTGCGATCAGCGGCGCTTTAAACGCATCAATAGATGTAAGCATCAATAAAAAAGATATTGACCTGGTGCTTGATCTGTATGAGCAAACTGCCGATGGGCATTACTTTGCATTAAATGAGTCATTGCAAAGGGCTAGTTACGCTAAAGACAGAACTACGAGGCATTTATTAAAGCCAGGTCACATGGAAACCATTCGTCTCGAGCATAATTTTATGATCAGCAAGAAGCTTGAAAAAGGTAGCCGTTTATTGGTTATGATTGGTGTAAATAAGAGTCCTAACTACCAGGTTAATTATGGTACCGGCAAAGATGTTAGCGATGAAACCATGGCAGATGGGGAAGTTCCTTTAAAAATAAGATGGTATAATAGCAGCCGCATAACTGTGCCGATTTTAAGGCTTTAAAATTTTTCTTATGTATTTCTCGGGGGCAGTTCTGGTAGCAAAATGCTGAAGCTGAGCTAAACCTGTTTAGCAGGTAAAATTTTTACATTGACTTTTTTGACTAAAATGAAAAAGAAAAGATTAATTCTTTTCTCAATTTTTCATAGATTTTTTACAAAAGCCAAACACAAACCTGATTTACATTAAATTTCCGCACCTACTGTTATCGGGCGAAAATAACAAGGTAATTCCTCTTATAATAATGGAAGTAGCCAAACTGTATTCTGGTGATTTTGAAAGCTATCCGGGAATATGCGACATTTTGCGATGAACATGGCGACGAAGAAAACCTTGGCTATAAATTACTTGAAAATAATTTACATCAACTGACTGGCAAGGATATGTCAGCTTATAATCTTTGGAAATGGTGGGAAGAAGAAGGCGCAGAAGTATTGGCTTTCAGAATCGCTTTGCCTAAACCAAAAAAAGTAAATAGTATTAAGCGGGAAGAAGTGCATGAAATCGCTGAACGCTTAAAAAATTTTTACTATTATCGACATTGATGAAAATGAAAAAACTTTTGGAGAAAAATTTGAATACTACCTGGATGAATATTACCACCACTTCTTATCTGCCAATTTGAAAAAATATAACCAGGATTTATTCAACAGGCAAAAGGATAAAGATGGCGTTTATTTTACATTTACGACAAATGAAATGACAGAGAAACTTTGGGCCAGCAACAATCAATAATCATGATTTTTTTCAAATACAAGCATCTGTATTTCAATTAATTGAAGACAAGGCATTTTTTAAAATAAATGGCCGGCATTTTGTTTAGGTCAATTTTAAATTAATCTTGTGATCGGATTGTTATTACACTTTTAATACTGAATTTAAAAAATTACCTTCCCCATTTCACCAATGAATTTTTAATAAATAGTTCATCAAACATAAAAAACATGAATTTCAGAAATATATTATTAGCTGCATTACTGGTATTATTCGGGCAAAAAAGCCATGCCCAAAAAACAGTTTATGCCATTTTAATTGAAGACAATTTTGGGTTAACTGATAGCCTCGGAACAGAAATAATAGCACCAAAATATGATAGGATTTCAGACTCAAAGGATAAAAAACTGCAGGTTTTTCATCCCTATTATTCTTCCAGTGAAAATGTGTTGCTTTACAATGTACAAACAGGCGAAATAAATAAAAAGTTCAAATATATTTATCTGGACAATGTCTTAATTGGTCAACAATATTATCATTATTTTGATGACAACAAAAAATCATATTTGCAAAATTCGCAGACCAACGAAATTATAAAAACAAAAGAAAAAATTTATTCTATAGAAAATTTAGGAAGCCAATATCTGGCGGCTAAATTTTTCCCGACAGACAATGATTTCCCTAAACCAGCTCCACGCAAACCAAAGCCTGTGGCGCAGGCTCCTGCTAAAAAAGATCCTAAAACCGGCAAACTAATTCCACCACCACCCATTATCCAGGTACCTCTTCCTCCTGTGAGAGAAAGTGGTGGATCGCTGAATGGGTATGTATTTTACAGCAATACCCTCCCTTTAAAAACATTGCTTAAAATAGAAGCGCAAATGTATATGCCCCTATACGAAACCAATGAAATTGACAATAATTATATAAAGAATATCAGGGAATTCAACTCTCCGGATTTTGATTATTTAGTTTTTAGAAAAAATAAGCAGCTCTTTTTGTATGACAAAGACTTTAAACTTTTAAATAAAATAACCTACCCGAAGAAAGAAGAAAGTGATGATATAGACAAGGAATTTGTTA
>JBDTEF010000055.1:0-7938 GCA_039922615.1 Ginsengibacter sp. | reverse complement strand
AGTATTTCACCGTGAAAATAATATATCGGCCTTAAATAGTAAATGGTGATTTAGAAATAATATAGCGAACCAAAATTAGTAAAGCTTGCCTACTTTATTCCGAAAGCTTTTTTTACTTCTCCGATTTTGTCCAATTTTTCCCATGTAAATAATTCTACTTTCATTTTTTTGTCTGGCCCGTTGGGCAATTTGAAAGTTTTTGTCACAACCTCGTTTACACGTCCCATGTGGCCATAGGAGGCTGTTTCCTGGTATATTGGATTACGTAATTTTAATCTTTTTTCGATAAAGTAAGGTCGCATATCAAATATAGATTGTAATTTTTCTGCAACTTCTCCATCTGTGAAATTAACTTTTGAAGTACCATATGTATTTAAGCTAATACTCGTAGGTTTTGCAACGCCAATCGCATAGGATACCTGAACCAATACTTCTGTACACAGCCCGGCTGCCACAAGGTTCTTGGCAATGTGTCTAACTGCGTAAGCTGCACTTCTATCTACTTTGCTTGGATCTTTACCACTAAAAGCTCCACCACCATGTGCGCCTTTACCACCATAGGTATCAACTATTATTTTGCGTCCGGTAAGCCCGGTATCACCATGTGGCCCGCCAATTACAAATTTACCTGTAGGATTAATATGGTATTTTATTGCATCATTAAATAAATGAGCATATTTTGGATATCTTTTTTTCATCCGTGGTATCAATATTTTTTTGATATCATCAGATATTTTGTTAAGCATTTTAGTTTCTTCATCGAAATCATCATGTTGTGTTGAGATTACAATAGCCTCGATTCTTAGGGGTTGGTTGTCATCACTATATTCAAGTGTAACCTGGCTTTTAGCATCAGGGCGTAAGTATTTAATCTGCTTATTTTCCCTTCTTAAAACTGCCAGTTCGATGAGTAAATTATTGGCAAGATCCAATGCAAGCGGCATGTAATTTTCTGTCTCGTTAGTAGCATAGCCAAACATCATTCCCTGGTCACCTGCACCTTGCTCCTCTTTATTTTTTTTATCAACTCCCTGGTTAATATCCGATGATTGTTCATGAATCGCAGAAAAAATTCCACATGAATTTGCTTCAAACATGTACTCACTTTTAGTATAGCCAATCTTCCTGATTACTTCTCTTGTAATTTCCTGCACATCGAGGTATGCTTTGGATTTTACTTCACCTGCCAATACAACTTGTCCTGTGGTGACAAGCGTTTCACAAGCCACCTTACTCTCGGGATCAAAAGCAAGAAAGTTATCGATTAATGCATCACTGATCTGGTCAGCAACTTTATCAGGGTGTCCTTCACTTACAGATTCAGACGTAAACAAATAAGGCATATTTTTATTTTTTGTGGGGCAAATTTAATGTTTCAGTTCGAAGAAGCAAAATGCATTTAATTAAATGTCCAATGATTATAATAATCTTTATAAAGTGGAATAAACAATATGTAATCTCATCGCAGAAGGCCGGTTATTTGTTCCGCTAAGTTTAACCCTGCCATTAGCAATCACATTGATGCCTAATGCAAACGGAGCAATAAATTGATTACATCGATCAGTATATCCTTTAAAATAACTAATATAGTAAGGAGCTCTCAATCTTAATTTGCCATTTATATTTCCCGGATTGGTCACCAGGTTTTGAACATACCTCGTAATATTAAATGTATATCGGCTGATGCTATTTCCTCCGGCATCCGTAGCTGATTTAGCACGCCCGCCGAAAGTTGAAAAACCGGATTGTGCTTCAGTGGCATTGATATCGCATGGGATAGGAATATAACTCCCGCTGCTATCCTGTGTATCCAGGAAAAGCCTGTTTGGAACATTAAAATACTGGTCAAAAGTTGTATTAGAATATTCCTGGTCCATTATCAATTCTGCACGATGAATAACTCTGTTCGACAACCCGGTAAGTCCCGGAATTTTGATTTCTCCATAATTTCCCGGAGATGTTTGAATATAAATATCTTCATCTCCTGCCGGTGGCTGCGATAAATGTTGCGTAATTTCGGAATTATTACGGGAGCGTACGATTGAGTTTGCCTGTCCGGAATAACTTCCCATTGGAAACTCCATTACAGAAGTATCTTTTACATTCGCTTTAGAAGTACGTACATAAATAGAAACACGAGTGCTGGCACTATTTAATCCAAAATAATTCAGCGCTTGTCCTCCAAACCCTTCATCGCTCACAATGGCATAACCTTTAAAGTTAGCTTTGAAAGCAGAGTCACTGGCCGTTATACTAGGGTCCAATGCCCAGGCCTGGGCATTGGATTTATCCAAAGGAATTCGAAGCTGGTTTGTAGCATTTTCCCGAAACGAATGAATGGAATCATTCAATTCATAAGGAAAATAAGTTTTTGTGCCCAATAATATAGGCTTATAATCCAGGATATTGCACGTTTTATAAATACTATCAGGATTAAAATTAAATGTCAATGGATAAACATTTACCTTTTGCATAACAGTGGAATCTCCAAATGAATCCCCATAATTCAAGACCATTACGACCGAATCAATTATTATAGAATCATTGTCATGATCAGGAAAAGTGAAAGGATAAGCAAGCGGCTTGAATTCTACATATATATTTGCGGCTGTTTTTCCAAATAACGGATCATTTGAAATAATTCCCAGGGCATGAAGATCATTTCTACTAACTGAATCGCATTCACCAAGGTTATCAAAATTATTGGCGATCACACTTAAAGATGTGTCAAATGTGTGGATATTATCAACTGCAGGAATCAAATCTTTTCCAAGAGTTGTGGTATCAATTTTTGTACAGCTAACAACAAAGAAAAATAAAATCAGGCTACCCGCAATTGCAAATTTGAATTGGCTTTTATACACTAAAAAGGGGGTTTGAAATAATAAAAAAACAAGAAAAATTATTTGCCGGCAAGATCGCTATACAATTGTAAATAGTCTGTTAAATCTGATTCTGCATTGTATTTCAACACTTTTTTCTTCTTCGATTTTCCAAATTCTTCTACCAGTTTCTTGTCTATTTTTTCTGCGCCAAATGTGATGGCATCTGCGAATTGTGCACCGCCTCTAAACATAGCAACATTACTTCCATTATCAAAAAATTCAAGATCTTTATCTTTAATATTAGAATTGATAGTTACCACCTTTTTAAATTCCGGACCCATCTTCTCTTTGTAGGTTGTCTGTCCTATGGTGTATATAATTTTGCAATTACTGAAGACAGGTTCTTTCTTATAAGCTGTTTTTATAAAAAGAGGAATAAGACTTGTCATCCAGCCACTACAATGAATGATGTCAGGTGGCCAGCCAAATTTTTTAACTGTTTCCAATGCACCCTTACAAAATAAAACGGTCCTTAATGCGTTATCCGCAAACCACTTTTCATTTTCATCATGAAATAAAGTCTTTCTTTTAAATAAATCTTCATTATCTAAAAAATAGATCTGTAACCTGGCATTCGGTAAGGAGGCTACTTTAATTACCAATGGATAATCATCTCCGTCAATGGAAACATTAATTCCCGATAATCGAACTACTTCATGAAGTCTGTGACGCCTTTCATTGATCATTCCAAACCGCGGCATGATGCAACGTACTTCCATCCCAGTTTCATTTGATTTTACGGCAAGTTTATTAATAGTTTCTGCAAATTCTGTCATCTCTAGATAGGGAGACATTTCGTTCGCTATAAATAAAATTCTTTTCTTTGTCGACATTTATGGGAATTATTAGCTTAAGTACTTTTTAATAAGGGCGCGAAGTTACCAATTATTTTCTTTTTTTGCAACCCATGAACCTTAATACTCCTATATTACAACATTATTATGAAGATTTTTAGATATTTCAAAGATTTAAGCATTGAGCTATTAAAGCAGATTGCTCAAGGCGATACAGTCGGATTTGTACCAACTATGGGTGCCTTGCATGAAGGCCATTTATCTTTGATTCACCAATCTAAAATCCTTACTGGTATTACTGTCTGCAGTATTTTTGTAAACCCTGAACAGTTTAACAACAGGGAGGATTTTCTAAAATATCCCTCTACATTGGAAAGTGATATTCACCTTCTTAAAAAGCAAAAATGTGACTATCTTTTTCTGCCGGATGAAAATGAAATTTATCCTGATGAAAATGCAAAAAATAAACATTTTGATCTTGGATACCTTGAAACAATCCTGGAAGGCGCATTCCGGCCGGGTCATTTCCAGGGAGTTGCTTTGGTAATAGAAAGACTTCTTTCGCAAATTGATCCGGACTTTATTTTTCTTGGTCAAAAGGATTTCCAACAATGTATGGTTGTTAATAAAGTAGTTGAAATAATGCATTCAAAAACCAAGGTGATCGCCTGCCCTATTATCAGGGAAAATTCGGGACTGGCAATGAGCAGCAGGAACATGCGATTAACTTCTGAAGAAAAACAAAAAGCTGCTGAATTATTCCAATCCTTACAATTTATAAAAAATAATTTGGGCCAACATGGGTTTCCTGAATTAAGAGATGAAGCAGTTGGCCGATTACAAACAGAAGGATTTAATGTAGAATATATAGCAATGGCCAATTCAAAAAGTCTACAACTGACTGATACTTTTACCCAAGACGATAAAAATGTATTGCTGATTGCTGCATTTTTGGGCAAAGTCAGGCTAATAGATAATTTGATTGTTTGAAATCAGGTTGTAGGTTGTAAGTATTAAGTCATGGACTAAGATATTGTCTCACATTAACTTTCATAATTTTTGATTCAAAAAAAGTTAAAAGTTATGTAAGTGCAGGCATCATTTAAACTTACGGATTTTAACTACCTACTTCTTTATTTGCAACATCTTTAATTGTTATAAATTTAATTACCACTGAAACCTGAAACCAACTACCTACCGGAAATTCAACTCACACAATCGCCGAGGATTTTTAGTAATGCATTCACTTCTTTTAAATGAGTACGGAATGATAAGGCTGCAAAACGTAAAAGAAATTTACCGTCAATTAATGTGGAAGAGATGAAAACATTTCCATCTTCCTGGATGGTTTTAAGTATTCTTTTGTTGTATTCGTTTATATCACCCATTGCCGGTTCATACCAAAATACTACAATGGAGAGATCAGGAAAGGGGCCCGTTTTAAATCCCAACTCCTTCACTTTCTGGTAAAAATAATGAGTAAGTAAAATTTTCTCTTCCAGGCTTGCTGCAAAAGGAAGCGTGCCATGTAATTTTAAGGGAAGCCACATTCTCATTCCCCTAAAATGTTTACTTAGTTCCGGCGAAAGCTGGTTAGGAGAATATTCCAATTCTGAAGTTTTTGTATCCTGCATATAATTAGCATCAAAACTGTTTGCTTCCAAAAGATGCTTTGCATTTTTAACTAATAAAATACCAAGGCCATAAGGAATAAACAAACCTTTATGAGGATCCATTATAACAGAATCTGCTAATTCAATTCCTTTCAATTTTTCTTTTCCATCCTTTGTCAGGATGAAAAAACCACCATATGCAGCATCTACATGGAACCACATTTTACTTCTTTTCGCAATGGCAGCCATTTCAAACAATGGGTCTATAGCTCCCATATCAGTAGAACCTGCGTTGGCACAAAGTAAAAATGGTTTTAATCCCTTGCCAACATCTTCTTTCAATTGGTTTTTAAGTGTTTTTAAATCCATCTTAAAATTGTTATCCATATCGATGATACGGATTACACATTCATCCAAGCCAGTGACTTTCAGTGCTTTCAAAATACTGTGGTGTGCCTGGCGACATACATAAATCACCGCATTTTCGAGGTCTTTACCTTTAATTTTATGTGCCGTTTTTGCAGTAAATAAGGCAATGAGGTTGGCGTAGCTTCCACCTGATGTCAAATTGCCGGCAAAGTCTCCTTTATATCCTATTAAATTTCCAGTCCATCTTATAAGGGAATTTTCCAGGCGAACGGCACCCGGAGATGCATAAAACACACCTGCATAACGGTTAGTAATAGCCGCAATGTAATCACCCAATGCTGATGCATACAATCCTCCACCTGGAATATATCCGAAATGTCGTCCTGAGGCAGGGTTCAGACCAGGCTTATCTACACGGGATTCGACGAGATGTAGAAGGTCCTGGATGGAATTAGATTTATTATTTATTTCTAATTGTTCATCTTCCTCACTTTTTTCATAACCTTCCTTTTCATAAGCCTTTTCAACGGAAAGTTTGGTTAAAAAAGTATCAGTATAATTATTAACGATTTTTAATAAAAATCTCCTGTCAGTGAAGGGTACTTCAAGTGACTCACTTTGGTGTTGGCGCGCAATAATCTCATTAATGAGTTGATTTTGGTCCTTCATAAGAATTAATTTGGTTATTGACTTGCAAACTTAATAAATTCAATCTCTTTCCTGTAACCGCTATTGTAATTAAAAATTCTTAATACTTATTGAATAGTAGAAATAAGTTCGTATTTGCAAGATATTTGAATGATAAAAACGATGTATTCCTGGTTTTGCTTGCACTTCGAGGCCAAATTTAAGATTCAATTTCAACATCAATATGGTGCTGAATTTCCTTAATCTTTTTTTCAATGTCAACATATACAGTAAGAATGAATTGCCTGTTGAACTGGATCTTCCATAAATAAAGTGAAAGGATTTTATTCTTATCGATGGGAAGATTTAATGGTAAATGAATACCGGTTATTCTTTGTAGAGAGTCAAATTTAAAATGTGGAGCAAGATTATCATTGAAGTCTTTAAAATAGTTTGCCTGGTATTGCATTTCATAATATTCTTCTTCCAACTTTCTCAATGTATTATAATCGTATTCGTAAAGCGAGATAATTTGCAATCTAAGGGAATCACTATTTATCAATTCAAGTCCTTTGGATTTCAATGTTTCATAACCTGCCGTATTCTGTATAGAAATAAAATCCCTGGTAAGATTCAAATAATGAATTAAAATTGAATCTTGATTTACTTCCTGGTTCGCTAAAATATTTCTGAAATAATTACAGGCTAGATTTCCTTGTTCATGCCCCTTTTTGTTTGCGTGAATATCAACAATATCTTTTTGCAAACCATTCCTGATTTCTAACAATATTTTATTTTCCGATTTGTTGGCTTTGCTGTTTTCATTCCAATTATTGAGGGCAAATGCAGATACCACCGCAATAAATATGGATAAAAACTCAAAGCCAAACTTCCCCCAATTGGTGTAGTTTAATTTTCGCATAATTAACAGATTGACAATCGAAAATATCTCTTTTTACACAAATAAAAAGCCCCATAAGGATTTTGATATCCTTATGGGGCAATGATAAATTATTTCTATTTTAATTCTTTCATGATCTCACTAACTGCTGCTTTGATTTGTGGATCATTTCCTTCCATACGATCCAGGAAAGTATTGATTACTAAAATATCCGGTTTTACACCTGTATGTTCCAGGTTATTCCCATCTAAGGTGTAACATCCCCATGATGGCAAACGCACCATAGATCCGTCAACCAACTGTTTCGCTGATGTAAAAATTATCCAGTGGTAAGTTTCATTACCTAACACTTTTCCCAATTTTAATTCTTTAAATCCGGCTGCAGTCATCTCTCCATCACTAAGTGTCTGTTCATTTATTAGCAAAATAATTGGTTTTGCTGCGGGCGCAAAATTGGGCTGCGGACTCATTTTCCCGTCACGGTATTTCCATTGCAAATAGGGTTTTTGCGATAACATTTGCAACACCGCATCATGCACGTTTCCTCCCGTATTATATCGCAAATCCAGTATGAGTGCTTTCTTCTGAGCAACTGCATCAGAAACCATATCC
Source organism: Ginsengibacter sp. (assembly GCA_039922615.1). Lineage (GTDB taxonomy): Bacteria > Bacteroidota > Bacteroidia > Chitinophagales > Chitinophagaceae > Ginsengibacter. Next base: position 137 of record JBDTEF010000055.1, on the reverse strand, counting down.
TTTTCAAATTGATCCAAAGACGGTGCTGTCATATCTTTCATATACACATAGCCAATTTGATTTTTGCCCAGCTCATCTACCTTTTTCTTATTATTATTTACCCATTCATCATACAATTGTCCTGACATTTCATTATA
>JBDTEF010000054.1:0-21346 GCA_039922615.1 Ginsengibacter sp. | reverse complement strand
TTATTATGTTATAATTGTGTTTTCTTTTATTTGATTCAGCAACTCAAATAGTGGTCATTTAAAAATCTAACTTTAGATATTTTAATCCATTTCGTTGTATAAATCTCTTATTTAATAAATAGCAACTTTGATATTTTCCCGATCATAAGCTATTTAAATTATTTTCTCTTAGAAAACAGATAACTTTACGGGTAAGGCATACTTTTCTTTATGACAAACGAACCAATCCCATACGAAGAACAAAATTTTGTAGATTCTACTAAACCTGTTTGGAATTATTCTTTATTTGATGAAGAAGATATTCGCAATTTTCAAAATGGAACAAACTATAGTCTGTACAAAAAATTTGGATCTCATCATGCTACCGTTTTAAAAACCAAAGGTTATTATTTCGCAGTATGGGCGCCTAATGCCACCTATGTTAGCGTAGTAGGGGATTTCAACAAATGGGATATCAATTCACATCCTTTATTTGTGCGTCTTGAAAAATCAGGAATATGGGAAGGGTTTATTCCGGGTATTGGAGAATATGAAAATTACAAATATTACATTGATGGCTTTAACGGAACTAAATTATACAAAGGAGATCCATTTGCCCGCCATTGGGAATTAAGACCTGCCACTTCTTCTAAAACCAAAAGAATAAAGTATTCATGGAATGATAAGGCATGGATGCAAAAAAGAAAAAAAATAAATTCACTCAAAGCACCGTGGAGTATTTATGAAGTACATCTTGGAAGCTGGATGAAGCCCGTGGCTGATGATGAGGATTCATTCAATACTTATCAGAAACTTACAGAGCTGCTGGTACCTTATGTAAAAAAAATGGGGTTCACTCATGTTGAACTGATGCCTGTGATGGAGTTCCCTTATGATGCAAGTTGGGGATACCAGGGCACTGGTTATTTTGCACCATCCTCACGGTTTGGTATACCCGAAGATTTTATGAACATGGTGGATACATTTCATAATGAAGGAATTGGTGTAATCCTTGATTGGGTGCCTTCGCATTTTCCTAATGATCCTCATGGGCTATTCATGTTTGATGGTAATCACACTTATGAATATGCCGATATGAGAAAGGGTTTCCATCCAGACTGGAATTCCTATATTTTTAATTATGCAAGAGGAGAGGTGCGGTCATTTCTTATTAGTAACGCACGGTATTGGTTTGATAAATATCACATTGATGGTATGCGTGTAGATGCAGTAAGTTCTATGCTTCGTCTCGATTACTCGAGAGAAGAAGGAGAATGGGAACCTAATGAATTTGGAGGTAATGGAAATATAGAAGCGATCGCATTTATAAAAGACCTTAATGCTATGGTGTATCGTGATTTCCCTGACGTACAGATGATAGCAGAAGAATCCACCGATTGGCCTGAGGTTACTGGTTTTACTACCGGGGGAGGTCTTGGATTCGGAATGAAATGGATGATGGGATGGATGCATGATACACTGGATTATTTTAAAGTAGATCCTTTATTCAGAAAAGATAACCAGGATAAGTTCAGCTTCAGTATGGTGTATTTTTATGATGAAAATTTCGTTCTCCCATTAAGCCACGATGAAGTAGTGCATGGCAAATCGCCTATGCTCTATAAAATGCCTGGAGATGAATGGCAAAAATTTGCAAACCTGCGTGTATTGTATGCTTACATGTACACACATCCCGGAGGCAAATTACTTTTTATGGGAAATGAATTTGGGCAAACTACTGAATGGAATTTCAGTACAGAACTCAACTGGGGATTGCTACAATATGAACCACATAAAAAACTGCAACAGTGTTTAATTGACCTTAATAAGTTATATACTACTAATCCTGCATTTTACGAACACCAATTTGACGAAAAAGGTTTTGAGTGGATAGACCTTGATCATCGCAATGAATGTGTAATGTCGTACATGCGAAAAGGCAAAAAGAAGAAGGAAAATATATTGGTCATTTTCAATATGACGCCTGTAGAGCGCTATGATTGGAAAGTAAGAGTGAATGACAAATCAGAATGGAAACAGATCTTTTGCAGTGATGATGAGCAATATGGTGGAACTGGCAAATTTTCTGACCAGGAAATCCTGGTAGATGATATAGACAAAAAAGATAAATCATATGAAATAAAATTGAATCTGCCGGCGTTAAGTGCAGTAGTTCTGCAATAATGGTATTCTTTTTGCAAATTAATTATGATGAAAAGCCTCTTTATTACCATATCCGCATGTTTATTTACTTCTGTTTCCTTTTGTCAAAATGCTGACAGTGCACAATATTATTATAATAAAGGAATAGAAGAGAATTCTGCCAGGTTGTATTCACTCGCTTCAAAGTATCTTGACACAGCCATTCAATTCAATCCTCAATTTACAGATGCCTATCTCGCTAATGGAAGAGCCAATCTTGAAATGCACAGAATTTCCCAGGCTTCAAAAAATTTTACAAAAGCATATGAACTGGCTCCTGACAATGTTGAAGTAATAAAAGAATTATCTTCTTTATATTTTAATAACCGCCAGTTTCAGAAGGCAATAGAGTTGGCGAAAAAATGCAGTACTTGTGATAATGCAGAACGTATTCTTGGTATGAGTTATTACAACCAGGAAGATTATGCAAATGCAGAAAAATATTTAAAAGAAGCTTTGTCTAAGAATAACCAGGATGCAGAGGCAGCCTATACCCTGGGTCGTACTTATCTTGAGCTTGAGAATGAAAAAAATGCTATTCTTCTTTATGAAAAAGCAATTTCCCTTCAATCTTCTCACAGTGTGTGGATGTATGAACTGGGATTAATTTTTTATAACCAGAATGATTATAAAAATTCTTTGAAATATATGCAAATGGCTGCCGATAGCGGTTATAATAAGTCTAATGATTATTATGAGAACTATGGTTTTGCGCAACTCTATGCAGGAGATACAGAAAATGGGTTAAAGACACTTAACATTGTACTGGAACATAAACCTAACAATAAAGAATTATTAAATAATATAGCCAATGCCATGTATGAAACCCAAAAGTACAATGAAGCACTTGGCTATTTTCAAAAACTAATGGATTTAAATCCCAAAGATGCCTCTTCACTTTATATGGCAGGCATGACACTTCAAAAAATGGGACAGAAAGATAAAGGCCAAAAAATATGTGATAATGCTATCGCGATGGATCCTTCTCTTACCAGGTATCGTCAAAAGAATGAAATGCCTGGAGGTCTTTGATTTTTATCAATATAATATGAGGATTTGTCATAGTATCATCTTTGTTCACTACCTGTAACTGGTCAAATTTCTGTAAATTCGCGTTTCTAGATAATATTAAATTTTTTATTTTATGGTTCTTCCGATAGTCGCTTATGGCAATCCTGTCTTAAGAAAGGTTGGCGTAGAGATAAGCACCGATTATCCAGGTTTGCAAAAATTAATTGAAGATATGTGGGAAACCATGTACAATAGCAGGGGTGTGGGTTTAGCCGCTCCGCAGGTAAATAGAGACATCCGTTTATTTATAATGGATAGTATTCAGATCATAGAAAACCTGGAAGAAGATGAGAAAGATGATTACCCGGGTGATTTGGGATATAAAGGTGTATTTATCAATGCTAAAATTAAAGATATAGAAGGAGAAGAGTGGCCCTATAATGAAGGTTGCCTGAGCATTCCAAAGATCAGGGAAGATATTTTAAGAAGAGAAAGAGTTACCATTCATTTTTTTGATGAAAACTTTGTAGAATATACCAAAACCTTTACAGGAGTTACAGCAAGGGTCATACTTCATGAATACGATCATATTGATGGTAAACTTTTCATTGATTACCTGAAGCCTCTTAAGAAAAATTTATTGAAACGGAAGCTGGATGATATTTCCAAAGGGAAAGTATCAGTTGATTACAGAATGTCTTTCAATAAATAATTGATTGTCCAACTTTCTTACTCCATGATAGTTTTTCTTTCACACTATATTTTTAAACTTCCCCCAACATTTTAAGATTTATTTTTACGGAATGATGCAAAGATTGCTAACCGCGTTTATTTTGCTATTTACTTCCTTATTTGTTTGTGCCCAGCAGAAACAGGATTCTTTACACAGAGAAAGTATTAGGGATACCACAGTGAAAGTAAATGAAAATTATATTACACTCTCTGAGATTGTGGTCAATAATAAATTAGATATTCCTTCCTTTATTGAGAGAGTAAAGAATGATACCACTTTCTATAAAGCGTTCCGCAATCTTCATATTGTAGGTTATACAGCAATCAATGATATCCGTATGCTGGACAAAAACGGAAATATTAACGCGTCGCTTCGCAGCAAAACAAAACAGCTACGCTCGGGCGATTGCAGAACCATGGAGGTACTTAATGAGGCAATAACCGGTGATATGTACGACAATAATAAAAATTTTAATTACTATACAGCACAAATGTATGCGGGACTATTCTTTACAAAAGGGAAGGTATGCGGAGAAGATAATATTGTAAAGGGACGTGATTTTTCCACAGAAGGATTACATGGAATAGAAAAGCATAAAGAACAGTTGAAAATGTTATTCTTTAATCCCGGAAAAAAAATTAATGGTCTTCCATTCATCAGTAGTAAGACTCCCATATTTGATAATTCAATGGCTGATAAATATGATATGAGTATTGATTATCGCGATTATGATTCGATTCCATGTTATGTATTTACTATCAAAGTAAAAAAAGGAAAGGAGAGTGAAGTGGTTATTGATGAAATGACTACCTGGTTTACCGATAAAAAATTTGATATAGTCGCCCGCAATTATTCTTTAGGTTATGATGCAGTGTTGTATGACTTTAAAGTGAATATGGAGGTACAAATGACTAAAATCGGAGATCTGCAGGTGCCGTCTGTTATACGTTATAACGGCAACTGGAAAGCCATTTTTAAAAAAAGAGAAAGGGGAGTATTTACAGCTACCTTATTTGATTTTGTGAAGTGAGTATTTAGTTTATTTTCCGCTACCTATTGAGTATTTCCTCCATTTTTCAATTACTGCGCTCATGTCTTGAGGAAGTGGACTTTCAAAATTCATCAGTTTTTTTGTTGTAGGATGAATGAATCCTAATTGTTGCGCATGTAACGCATGTCGTGGGCAAAGGGTAAAACAATTTTCTACAAATTGTTTGTATTTGGTAAATACGGTTCCTTTTACTACCCTATCTCCTCCATAGGTACGATCATTAAAAAGAGGGTGACCGATGTGTTGCATGTGTACGCGTATTTGGTGTGTACGGCCCGTTTCCAGCCTACATTCTACTACCGAAACATAATTGAAATCTTCCAGCACTTTATAATGGGTGATCGCTTCTTTTCCAAAATCACCTTCAGGGTATACAGTAAATAATTTTCTCAATTTCTGATGGCGGCCTACATGACCTGTAATGGTACCTTCTTTTTCCTCAAAATCACCCCAGACAAGCGCGGTATATCTTCTATGTACAGAATGGTCAAAAAATTGCTTTGCAAGGTGAGTCATCGCTTTTGGCGTTTTAGCCAAAACCAGTAATCCCGAAGTGTTTTTATCTATCCGATGTACCAGGCCAAATCTGGATAAATCTTCTTCATTTATGCCAGGATTTTGTTGCTTCAGATAATAGGCGACGGCATTTACCAGCGTTCCACTTGGATTTCCGCTTCCGGGATGTACGACCATACCAGGTTCTTTATTTACCACCATCAAATCTTCATCTTCATAAATAATGGTAAAAGGAATATCCTCCGGAACGATTACGTTGCCATCTGGAAGTGTGTTCTGGTACACAACGATATTATCCTCGGGGCGGATCTTATAGTTTGATTTTATCGCTTTGCCATTTACTAAAACTCTTTCTGCTTCTATGGCCTGTTGTATTTTATTTCGCGTAGCACCTTCTATGCGGTTCATTAAAAATTTATCAATTCTCAATGGTTCCTGTTTTTTTGCACAGGTAATGGTTAACCGCTCAAACAATTCTTCCGCTTCGTCAGAAACTTCCTCTTCAGTATTCATATAATTTATTTTACTGTATGCTTTAGCTTACAGATTAAAATCCAATGTTGTGGTTTGCAAAATAAAATGAAATAATGCAAAAGAAGTTTATTCTTTAATAAGGATAATATTACGTGCTGAAGTACAACCTGGTAATCACGAATTATTTTACCGAAGCTGACTGCTTCTTATCTCATTTCCGTTGATATCTAATGATGGCATCTGTTTGCCATCCTGGGGGATGTAAACTTTATGTCGTTCTATCAGAACTGCGTTCTCAAACAGTTCAAAATTGAAAAGTCCGGAATGGCCAAAATTTACTTTATCAAGTATTAAAAAATCTTCCGGAATTGTTTTTAATTCAAAAAGTTTTCCACCTCCGGGCTCAAAAAATTTTATTGAATATTTATTCTTTACTGCATTCGAAACAGAAATGATCACATTATTATCTTTTCCTAAATAGACGTGTGAGGAAGGGACAAACCATGTTTTTACCGGCTGTTGGTTATACAAAATTTCACCCGGCATATTTACTGTATCAGGGGAAGGCCTGTGCGATGCTGTGAAAACAAAAGAACCGCCTGAAAAACTGATAAACAAACGGTAGTATTGATTTGATGGCAGAAATTCTTTGGTATCTACAAATCCATTTGATTGTGCTTCTACATTAATTACGCTCCCGATCGTGGTAAAGTTTTTTAAACTATCGCCTGAACGCTGAATATTTATATTTGTTACTGAAGTGAATGGATTATACCAGGAGATCAACACTTTCTTTCCTAATTGAGATACGGTTACTTTAGGTAATGTATCCTGCGCCATGGAGGTAATAGAAAAACAAAAAACCAGCGAAATGATCAAAAATATTTTATTCATGAGGTGTGCGAAGCTATAAATTTTAAAAGAATAGAATTATAACCGGTTGTTAAATAATAGGAATTTATGTATCGTCTTCCATTTTATTTTACTTGATTCGGTTTTGATTTTTTGGAAAAAATGGATCCTCATCAGGTTGTCCAATAGAGCTTCTATGTTTATAAATTTGAGAGTTGATTATCAGGAAATAAACTATTGGATATTTAGAAAGGTCGAAATAGATTTAAGAAAAAATACAATTCAATAATTATTTTACCTGGATAAATTATAACAAAGGAGAGCAGGAAACAATTTAAAAATAGTTGATTTCCTACCGGAATCTTACTTTGTAAATCAACATTGAATAGTTAGATATAGAACCAGGAGAGAGAGTGAATCAACAAGAAAAAAGAAAAGTTTTTAAATTGTTTCCTTTCATTTGTTAGTCTTTTTTTCTCTGTTTTCTCTTATGGAATTTCTATTCTCGTTCTGTTTTTACCATAATACCTGCTTAGTGAATCAGTTACTGCCAAAGTATCAGAGAGTGGACGGGAATAGCGTTCTGCAATTTTATAGATAATGGAATCGGTAGTGTACATGATCACATTTCTACCAGACCTGATTAATTCTTGTGTTCTCTTATCAGCTCTCATTTTATTATCAAATTCACCAACGATTACATTAAAAGTATAAATATCAGTAGCTCCTTTTTGCAAAGATGATTGCTGATTAACAGACCGGTTGATTGAATCATTAAACAAGGAATCGGCAACAGGAGATATTACATTGGTAGACGTAACACTTTCTGTTTTTTCACCACTTTTAAAAACAAATTGGTAAAGTGCCCAAATGATCAATCCGATTACAATGATGCCCACTATGATTAAAATTCCTTTTCCTTTATTTCTTGTGTCTTCTCTTTGGTATTCGTTAAACATATTTTCATCATGCTCTTCTGCGCCCTCATCCTGAATTTTCCGCTGTGGATCCATTTTGTCAGCAGCGTATTGCCCATCTTTAAAAATAAGCTGGCCGGCATTATTTTTTTGGAGCGTGCCTATATTATGTAGAATGAAAGGATTGCCAATATTTAAAAATTGCTTGCCGAGTGTAAGATATGATTCAAGGTCAGATGCAGCCAGTGGTTTTATCTTTCCTGTATGTTCCGTAATAAATTCGATGAGTGCCGGATCTGTTTCCGCCTTTGGATTGTAATTAAATGAAATGGCACCTGCCGGAATTATCACCGGTCTTTGATGATCTGCACTATCAGGAAGTGGTGATTCCGCTTTGAAGGTTCCAATACCTTCTAAAGTGATTTGTTTGTTCTTCAGTAAATAGTGAATGAGAACTTGTTCGATTTTCAATTGAATTTTTTTAATCGTAGCAAACCTACATTTTATTAATAGAAAACCAAAACTGAAATCCTAAAATGCCCCAAAAATTTCATAGATTTAAGACGTAATTTTGCATTATGCTTACAGATGAAGAGAATAAATTTATAGAATATTGGGATAAAAACCGGGATAAGGAAAATAAATTTATGCACCAGCTTGCTTATGGTTTTCCCCGTGGATTAATATTTTCCCTACCTGTTTTATTAGCTGTGATTTTTCATGACTGGTATAAAAACATGATTTTTATATCTAAATCCCAGTTAATAGTTATTTTAATTGCAGTTATGGGGATTGCATTGTTTTATACTATTTTTCGGATGAAGTTTAACTGGGAAAACAATGATCAACTTTATAAAGAGTTAAAATTTAAACAGAAAAAAGATGCACAACCGCGTTTATAATTTATATGCTCTTTATTTGCACAAAAAATAAGATAACCTATGAAAAAAATATTGTTCATTTCACTGATTGCTGTTGGTACTTTAAGCAGTTGTTTGAAACAAGACAATAAATGCAATTATGTAGATTCAACTATTGTAGCACCTGCAGAACAACAAGCAGCGTTAAAAGATTCATTGACAGCTCATGGTATTACTGACGTAACCTTGCATCCCTCAGGATTTTATTACACCATTGTGAACCAGGGTTCAGGTCCGAGTGTAGTAAACCTATGTTCAAATATTACTGTAGATTACGTTGGTTCATTTTTAAACGGTAAAGTTTTCGATTCAACCACTACGGGTGCATCTGCTTACTTTGCATTAGGCCAGGTAATACCAGGATGGCAGAAGGCAATACCTTTAATAAATAAAGGCGGAGATATCAATTTATATATACCTCCGGCACTTGCTTATGGGTCAAGGGATTTCCCTTCAACAGGTACAGTTGTAATTCCCGGAGGTTCTAATCTTGTTTTTAAAATACATATTGCCAATATCCAATAAATATATTTTATCTTTTATACAGAAAACAGTTCCCTCGTATGGAGCTGTTTTTTAGTTTAGCCTCTTTGTCAAACTGAATGGTAATGACCTTCTCTTAAAAAATATTCGATTAGTTGGTAAAAATTTTGAATTGAGTTCCTTCATCATTAAAATGGATTTTTTCAACTAATGCTTTAGAGAGTTGGGAAATTAAATTCATTCAAAATTACCTGGAGTCGTATCAAAAAATGTATTCATAATTGAAGTTTAATAATAAATTTTTGTTGTCAGCCGGCAATTATACATGGAGGTGCATCATGAAAATACCTTTCTTAATTTAATTCATTATCTGTCTCATTTTACATAATTTAGCTATTAATGGCCACACAGATTTTTACTAATATTTCTTTACTCGCAGGCACTTATCAATATTCAGCGCTCATCCGTGGAGGAGACCTATCCAATTTGCCATCAATAAAAAACGCTTTTCTAATTATTGAGGATGATGAAATAGCTTCTTTGGGTTCTATGGACAATTTTAAAGAGGAGAAGAATGATGTTCCTGAAAATACCATAATTCTTCCCGCCTGGTGTGATAGCCATACCCACCTTGTATTTGCAGGAAGCAGGGAAGGGGAATTTATTAATAAATTAAAGGGTTTGACGTATGCTGAAATAGCTGCTAAGGGCGGAGGTATTCTTAACTCAGCCAAAAAATTAAATGAAGCCTCTGAGGATGAATTATTCAATACTGCGTGGAAAAGGCTTACTGAAATAAGCAAGTTGGGTACCGGCGCAGTTGAAATAAAAAGTGGTTATGGCTTATCAGTTGAGGGTGAATTGAAAATGCTGCGGGTTATTAAGAAATTGAAAGAAAAAAGCAACCTTCCTATTAAATCGACTTTTCTTGGAGCACATACCTATCCGCTGAAATATAAAGAAAATCACGAGGGATATATTAATAGTATCATTGATGAAATGCTCCCCATTATTGCTGAAGAAAAGTTAGCAGATTATATAGATGTTTTTTGTGAAGATGGTTTCTTTTCTCCTGCAGAAATGAATGTTATTTGCCAGGCAGGAAAAAGGTTTGGACTTAAACCGAAATTACATGTGAATCAGTTAAACAGCCTGGGAGGTATTGAAGAGGGAATTAATTTGGATGCATTATCCCTCGATCATTTGGAAACATTAACCCAAAATGAAATCCAATTATTAGGAAAATATCGCGGTGCATCCACACTCTTGCCATCAGCGGCATTCTTCCTTCGTATGCCTTTACAGCCTGCCCGCGCTTTGATTGATGCGGGCGCAGCCATCACACTCGCATCAGATTACAACCCTGGTTCTTCACCTTCTGGGAATATGAATTTTGTAGTTTCCTTAAGTTGTATCCAAATGAAAATGTTGCCCGAAGAAGCTATCAACGCAGCCACCATGAATGGAGCCTGTGCAATGGAAATAGAAAAAAATTATGGAAGCATTTCTGTTGGTAAAAAAGCGAATCTCATTTTTACGAAACCAGTTCCTTCCCTTGATTATATCCCATATTCATTTGGTAATAATTTAATTGACAAAGTAATGATTTCCGGATCTTTTATTTAATTTTTAAAAAAATAATATGCCTTCTCATTTCAAGCAATATAATAAAACAGACATTTTAGCGCTTACGCACACCAGGAAATTTGAAACAAAACTTGGTGAAATGGTTTGCTGTAAAAAGAACGAAGATGACCTGGCAAAAATGATCTCGGAGACGGATGCCTCTTATATTATTTTTGGTGTGCCTGAAGATATTGGTGTAAAAGCCAACCTGGGGAAAGGTGGCGCAGATTCGGCCTGGTTTCCATTTTTGGATTCATTTCTAAATATCCAGAGTAATGATTTTTTGAGTGGCGAAAATATTTTGATTGCGGGACATTTTGATTTTAATGAAGCCCAGAATCTTATAAATGTGATGGCGGCAACTGAAGAAGAAAAAATAATTGCTTATAGATCTTTTGTAAAAAGTATAGATGATGAGGTGGAAGAATTGGTGAAAATAATAGCCCAATATAAAAAAATTCCCATCATTATAGGAGGTGGTCACAACAATGCGTATCCTGCTATAAAAGGCGCTGCCAAAGGGTTACATAAGAATGAATTGATCCCGCTGGCTCAGATTAATTGCATCAATCTTGATGCACATACTGATTATCGTCCTACTGAAGGCAGGCATTCCGGCAACCCGTTCAGGTATGCCGATGAAGATGGGTATCTAAATAAATATTGTGTAGTAGGAATACATGAAAATTACCTGCAACAAAATATCTGGATGGACCTCGTCAATAACCCTTTTATGGATTGTATCACATTTGAAGATATTTTTATTCATGAGAAGAGAAACTTTATCCAGGCAGTTTCGCATGCAAGTAATTTTACCGATGATAATTTCACCGGTATTGAGCTGGACCTTGATTCCATTGAGAATGTATTAAGCAGTGCTGCTACACCTTGTGGGATTTCAACTTTACATGCGAGACAATACATGAATCTGGTTGCCATGCTTTCTAAAGTTGCGTATGTGCATATATGTGAGGGTGCTACCCGCTTGTCCACAGGAGAAATAAATCCCTCTACCGGAAAATTGATTAGTTATTTGGTAAGCGATTTTATCAAATCAAATATGAGGATGAAGAATTAATAAAGGCAGCTAAATTTTTAATTATTTCCCTCATGAAATTGAAGAGAGTAATTTTCAAATTTTATCCTCTTTTTAATTCTATTAAAAATTGTCTTCCATTTTATTCCCTATTACTTTGAATTGAGTAAAAAATAAAAAAAAACTGCCTTGAAATATTATCAAGGCAGTTTTTTTTTATTAAAATGATTCTAAATTATTAGTTTTTAATATTCACTTGTAGAGAAAACAAATCTTTCTATAAATTTGATTTGTACTACAACCTAATACTTAGTACCTAACACCTATTGAGGACTCAAATATTGTGCATAGGCATATCCTTCTACTCCATCATCGGTTCTAACAAGCCACCACTGGTCGTTTGCTTTGCTTAATAAAGTAACTGTAGCACCATGTGAAGCTTTACCGGCAATAGGTTGATCTGTTCCCGGACCTTTCCGAATATTCAAATTAGTACTATCAGTACTTACAGTAGCTTTCGTACCAGTACCTGCTGCCACATTTACATCCATTACTAAATCACCAGCGCGGAAATCCGGATCTATCTTTCCGTACACATCCCACAGTTTGTCTTTTACTTCACCACTTGGTGCTTCACCGCTAATGTGTAAAACGCTACCTTGTTCATTCACCTGTAAGTTCGTTACACCTCCCGACTGTGCGGCAGATATAAGTTCTTGGTATTTATCTTGTAAAGCCATGATCTTAATTATTTAATGGTTAATTGATTATTTATTTTTGTAGGATTAAGCGACTGCAGAGATTGCATTAATTTCGGCAGATCAGCTTTTTTAATAGTTCCTGTGAGCGTAATTTCCCCATTGTTCACCATAGCAGTTACACCAGGAAAATCCTTTGTAGCATCAGTTACACCTTGTGTAAGATTTGCATCAGGACTCATAACCGGAGGAGCTACTACCACTGGAGTAGTTGTTAGGCTGTTTACAACAGATTTTACGCCTTTTACTTCTTTTGCGTCTGCTTCTGCCATTGTTTTTGCAGCATCATCTTTTACTTCACCCGTTAGTGTAGCAACACCATCTGCAACTGAAGCATTAGCGCCTGAAACTTCAGGAGTTGATGCAAATTTCTCGGTAATTTTTGTTTGAATTTCTGAATCTTTAGGTTTACAACTAAAGAATAATACTGATACAGAAAGAAAAACGGCGATAAGAATTTTTGTCATTTTCATTTTTAAATAGTTTAATTGATTATTTTATCATTTTATCAAAAACCTTTCCAAACCCTGAAATCGAATTTTTGTTGCTTAAAATTCAAATACCGAACTTTCAAAATAATTAAATTAAATTAAATGATGACTCAACAGGCTGATGTAATAATTGTAGGAGGTGGCCTTGCGGGGTTGGTTGCAGCAAATGAATTGATCATTAAAGGGAAAAAAGTAATTATTGTGGACCAGGAATCAAAGCAGAATCTTGGCGGGCAGGCATTTTGGTCCTTCGGGGGACTATTTTTTGTAAATTCTCCTTTGCAAAGGAGATTGGGAATTAAAGATAGTTATGAGCTGGCATTTACGGACTGGATGGGCACGGCTAGATTTGATCGGGCAGAAGATTACTGGCCACAAAAATGGGCCGAAGCTTATCTCTCATTTGCTGCCGGAGAAAAATTTTCCTGGCTTCGCCACATGGGATTGCGTTTCTTCCCCATTGTGGGGTGGGCAGAAAGAGGAGGCTATGGCGCTATAGGTCATGGGAACTCTGTGCCCCGGTTTCATGTTACCTGGGGCACAGGTCCCGGAATAATTGCCCCTTTTGTACATAATGTGTTGGAAGCTGAAAAAAAAGGATCGGTTGAAATAAAATTTCGTCATCGTGTTACTGAACTAATATTCACAGCAGGAAGAGTAACAGGCATATCGGGATCTGTGTTGGAGCCTGGTGATAAGAAAAGAGGATTCAAAAATGGCGAGAATGTAATTGGAGATTTTAATTTCCACGCAGATGCGGTTATAATAGCTTCCGGAGGTATAGGCGCCAACCACGAAATGGTGAGAAAAAACTGGCCGTCTTCTTTAGGGAAACCGCCAAATCATATGCTTTCCGGTGTTCCGGAATATGTAGACGGGCGAATGCTCACTATTGCCCAAAAAGCAGGAGGAAATATCATTAACCCTGACCGGATGTGGCATTACACTGAAGGCATAAAAAACTGGGATCCAATCTGGAAAAATCACGGTATTCGTATATTACCGGGCCCATCATCTATGTGGTTTGATGCAGCAGGAAATCGTTTGCCGGTACCACTTTTCCCCGGTTTTGATACACTGGGTACATTAAAGCATATCATGGAAACAGGGTATGATTATTCCTGGCTGATCCTCAATCAAAAAATAATCAAAAAAGAATTCGCATTATCAGGTTCAGAACAAAATCCTGATCTTACTAACAGGGATTATGGACAAGTTTTGGGAAGAGCTTTTGGTAAAAAGGCACCGGCACCAGTAGAAGCATTCAAAGAACATGGCGAAGATTTTATTGTAAAAAATAATTTGGAAGACCTGGTGAAAGGAATGAACGATTTGTCTAATACTGTTGTCCTGGATTTTAATAAAATTGAAACAGAAATAACCGCAAGAGATAATCAATTAAATAATAAATTTTGCAAAGACTCCCAGGTTATAGCTATAAGAGGAGCGCGAAAATATGTGGGAGATAAATTAATAAGAACTGCGGCTTTGCATAAAATATTAGATCCTTCCGCCGGACCTTTAATCGCCGTGAAATTGCACATTCTTACCAGGAAATCTTTAGGCGGATTAGAAACGAATTTGGAAGGACAGGTGATGAATGAAAATGGTGATGCCATTCCGGGTTTATATGCTGCCGGGGAAGCCAGTGGCTTTGGTGGAGGAGGTATGCATGGCTATCGCGCTTTAGAGGGTTCTTTTCTAGGTGGATGTATTTTTTCCGGTAGAATAGCGGGCAGATCTGCAGGTAGTAACGTATCGTAGTTTGTGTGGGAGCTTGAGCTGGCGAATACAAGCTATATCGCTTTTTTAAAAAATTTATCGGTCGGGAATGGAATGGCTTATGTGGTAATTTTTCACCAGGATCCGAATCTTTAATTATTGGTGTTGCCCCCATCGCCAGCTATGCTGATTTTACGATATTTATATTTAGTACAAGCAGCTTCCTGGGATGGATCTATTTGATATTTTAATTTTACTTAAAAATCATGAAAGAACAAAAAATATCGCGGCTATAATCATTTCAGCAACACCCGGATTTGGAGTATTGGCCAAATATCCGGCACTAATAATTTTATCTAATTTCATTTTTGAAAAACAGATTTATTAATTCTTATAGCAAAATATGCCACAGCCTTATAAATGACTTGATTTACAATAGTGATCCAACAAGAATGAATGTCCTTTTAATTGGTTTTTGTTGTAGAAATAATTGGAGAGACTATGATCAAATAAAAAAACCGCCACTTTTAAATGACGGTTTTATAAATTTTCAAAAGGGATATATTTTTAATTTTTACCTCTTTCTTTATCAATGTATACTTTAGCTTTAGCCCTTTGTTCTGGTGTCAGAATGCTTTCCATTTTAGAAAACGCATCAGCTTTCACATCTTTCATCTTGGCTTTTTTCTGTGCAGGAGTTAAAGTAGCATCATTTTTAATAGCTTCTCTTTGTTGTCTGCCTTCCTTCACATAGCTTTTCAGTTGATCTTTTTGTGACTCGGATAAGTTCAAGGAAGCAATTTCTTTTTGGTATTTTTTACCAAATTCAATATCATTATCTTTATTTTCTTTTCTATCTGCAAAATAATCTTTAGCCTGTGCTCTTTGTGTTGGCGTCAATATTTCGCTTACCTTTTGTTTCTCAGTTGCTTTTAATTGCTTCATTTTTTCAGCTTTCTGATCTTGAGAAAGGGAGGCGTCATTTTTTATAGCATCTCTCTGTTGTCTTGCATCCTGGAGCACTATTTTCATTTTCCCTTTCTGATCCTGGGAAAGGTCTAATTTCTGAATATCATTCTTCATATTAGAACGAGCTTTATTCCTTTGCACTTTCTGGGCAGGATCTACATTTCTTTTTAACTGGGCATTTGCGCCATTGGTGAGTAAAAAAGCGGCGATTGCGATTGCGAATAATTTTTTCATGTTTTTCAATTTTTATATAACCATAGATGTGATAAGAGAGAAAAGGTTTAAACATGAAATGTTAAGATGAATCATGAATAAAATTCAATATTAAAAAGAAGGTAGTTCTATTTTTTTTGAATCTTCTACTGGTTATAAATTTCTTCAACTTTTTTTAAGGGTTAAATATATTATTAATTTGTTTGTGTATTTATTATCTTAAAAACAACAGTTCCCTATATTTAGGTAATTCCCAGAATTGGTCATCAACCAATAATTCAAGCTTATCAGCATGATACCTGATTTCATCAAAATAGGAAGTGACTATATCGCAATACATAATTGCTTTTTCGCGGCTATCGGATAATTCATTGGCGATTTTTCTTGCGTCAATCATTTCTTTTACTTTGAATGTTATTACATTGATGTGCTCCGAAATTTTTAGTGCAATTTTTTTCTGGGCCTCATAATGGTTTTCTTCAAATCCTAAATCCTTTAATCCCCTGATATTTTCTATCAGGATATTCTGGTATTTAATGGCTGCCGGTAGGATGTAGGTACTTGCCAGGTCACCAATAATACGTGCCTCGATCTGGATTTTTTTTGTATAATTTTCCAATAAAATTTCATGCCTTGCTTCCAATTCACTATTTGAGTAAATGCCAAATTTTGTGAATAATTCTTTTGATTTTTTTGTAATGAAAGCATCTAAAGCGAGAGGCGTTGTTTTTACATTGGGAAGGTTTAGTTTGGCCGCCTGCTTTTCCCAACCTTTACTATATCCGTCTCCTTCAAATAATATTGCCTTACTTTCCACAATGTATTTTTGAATTACCTGCATCAAAGCCACTTCCTTTTTTTCACCTTTTTCTATAAGGCCATCTACGGCGATTTTAAACTGTGTAAGCGTTTCTCCAATGATGGTATTCAACACTGTCATAGGCCCTGCACAGTTCTGAGAAGACCCAACGGCACGGAATTCAAATTTATTTCCTGTAAAGGCAAATGGTGATGTTCTGTTTCTATCTGTATTGTCCAATAATAATTCCGGGATACTTTTATGAATGTCCAGTTTAAGGATCGCTTCATCCTGCTCATCAAAATGATCACTTACCCTTTTTTCAATTTCGTTCAATACATTGGTTAAAAATTTACCAATAAAAATGGATACGATGGCGGGTGGCGCTTCATTTGCACCCAGTCTGTGATCATTACCTGCGGAAGAAATAGATGCGCGCAAAAGATCAGCGTAGTCGTGTACTGCTTTAATTGTGTTTACAAAAAAAGTCAGGAACATTAAATTTGTCTTCGGTGTTTTGCCGGGAGCCAATAAATTAACACCGGTATTGGTTGCAAGGCTCCAGTTATTGTGTTTGCCACTTCCATTTATTTTTGCAAATGGCTTTTCATGTAGCAAAACAATCAGGTTATGTTTTTTTGCTACACGGGACATCACATCCATTAGTAATGTATTGTGATCTACTGCCAGGTTGATTTCTTCGAAAATAGGTGCACATTCAAATTGAGAAGGTGCCACTTCATTATGTCGTGTGCGCAAGGGAATTCCCAATTTGTAAGCCTCTTGCTCGTAGTCTCTCATAAAAGAATAAACTCTCTCAGGTATTGCGCCAAAATAATGGTCATCCAATTGCTGTCCTTTTGCAGGTGCATGGCCAAATACAGTTCTGCCAGTCATCATCAGGTCCGGACGGCCACTGGCTATGGCAGCATCAATTACAAAATATTCCTGTTCCCACCCCAAAGTAGGTGTTACATTCGTAATGTTTTTGTCAAAATACTGACATACATCTATTGCTGCTTTTTGAATAGCGACAGTAGATTTTAATAATGGCGTTTTTGCATCCAGCGATTCGCCTGTATAGGATACAAAGATTGTTGGGATACATAATGTCTTTCCATTTCCCATCTCCATAATGAATGGTGGTGAAGAAGGATCCCACGCAGTATAGCCGCGCGCTTCAAAAGTAGCTCTTAGACCACCGCTGGGAAATGAAGATGCATCAGGCTCCTGTTGTATCAATGCTGCACCATCAAACTCTTCTATAGCGGTGCCGTCACCTTTTAATGTAAAGAAAGAATCGTGTTTTTCGGCAGTAGCTCCTGTAAGGGGTTGAAACCAATGGGTGTAGTGGGTTACATTTTTTGATTCAGCCCAGCTTTTCAATGCTGATGCTATCTGATCGCCCATTTTACGATCAATTTTGGTTTGATTCTTAATAGAAGAAACGAGACTTTTGAAAGCCTCGCCGCTCATAAATTCTCTTGCTTTTTTAAGATCAAAAACATTCTCACCAAAGAAAGACGTTATTTTTTTTGAAGCTTCTACCTCAATAAATTTCGAATTTGAAAATAATTGATGCAAAGCATTCATCCGTAAAGTTTCCATTTTTTTATGTGTTTAGATTGCAAATGGAAGCTATTTTAACCGAATAATCGAATATTATTTCCAAAAAGTTTAAAAATTACCAATTAATCAAAATAATTTATGATATATTTTTAAATATAATGTTTTGATTTTTTCCCAATCAATGCCACATAATATTGGCAACATTAGAAATATTAGGTATATGCTTCGATAGCGAATAATAGCGCCAATCACAGGTACAGTATAACCGGTAATTATTAACATTAAACTGGTAAAGAATATACAGAAATAAATAATTGGCGTACCGAGGATATTTTTTTTCCTGAAGAAAAGAAACAAGATGAACACTATTTCATAAAAAAGTATTTCAATTGCGAATGGCAGGTAAAATTTATTCGAATTGTCTGATAAGTGAGGCCTTAAAAAAGCGTGATCGAATGCCTGTGGAGTAATTGCTAAAAAACTTTGCACAGAGTTTTTTAGCAAACTAATTTTAATGGAGGAATGAGCACTATCACCAATTTCGATAAATTTTTCTTGTCTTTCAACAACATATTTTGGTAAATCAATTTTTGGTGAAATGTAGCCTGATGTAAAAAAGAAAATAACACAAACACCAAAAATGAGTGAAAAAATCAACAACGTATATTTAGGCTTATTTATCGCTAAAATCCATGCACAAAGAGAAGGAACCAACAATACAAATACATAATTTCGAAGCAATAAAATGAGTAAAAGCATAACTGCAATCAATAACATTTTTTTTTTGGAAAAAGTCATTTTCTTCATTCCGAAATGGATTGAATAAATAATTATAGATAGCGCTAGCAAAATGATACCATCCCGGTGAATAGCTGAACTAAAAATCAAAGCCGACGGAAGAATAAATACACAAAAAATAATTGCTTTTTTTGATTGCGAATACACATTTCTGAAAGTTTTATAGAGAGCTACCATTCCGAAATAAACCATAAAATTGAAAAAGAGCGTATTGATATATAAATTTTTCCCACTAAAAATGTCCATTATTGAAAGCATCTTAATGATAATATTGCTCCGCAAATCATTCCAAAATGAATGAGAAATATCTAAAAACCTTGAATAACTTTGTGAATCGTAATGCGTAAACAGGTTGGTAAAGTATTCTTTCGGATTGGTAAAGAGTAAGTTGTATTCTTCGATACCAAATTGGTGAAAAACTCTTGTATCAATACTGATAGAATGGTTAATGATTAAATAGCAATAGAACGTTGACACTACAGTGCGGAAAAGGAAAAATAAAATAACTAGCTGAGTGCTAAGATCCTCGATTTTGAAAAATCGCATCCGGCTTATTAAAAAGCAAAATAGCCCGGCATAAGATAAATAAAGAAGGTAAAACAAGGAATAATTTTAAAATATGGTAAGTTAGTTAAAAATTATACATCTGAAAAAACAGATAACGTTTAAGAGATTGTAAGTTTGCGACATTTAATGTAAATATGGAAATAAAATACGAAACTGCTCAAAAGCTCGGCCTTACAAAAGATGAATTTGAACAGATAATACAAATCCTTGGGCGTACGCCAAATTTTACTGAATTAAGTGCTTATTCAGTAATGTGGAGTGAACATTGTAGCTATAAAAATTCTATTAAATGGCTTAAAACATTGCCACGGGAAGGATCAAAATTGCTGGTTAAAGCTGGGGAAGAAAATGCCGGATTGATGGATATAGGTGATGGCCTTGGGGTTGTGTTTAAAATAGAAAGTCATAATCATCCTTCTGCTATTGAACCTTTCCAGGGTGCTGCTACAGGTGTTGGCGGTATCCACCGTGATATTTTTACGATGGGCGCGAGACCTATAGCTACCCTGAATTCTTTAAGATTTGGAAATTTGGAAAATGATAAAACCCAACATTTACTTGCCGGTGTTGTGAGCGGTATCGGGCATTATGGAAATTGCTTTGGCGTTCCTACTGTTGGTGGTGAAATTTATTTTGAAGATTGCTATCACACCAATCCGCTCGTAAATGCGATGAGTGCCGGAATTGTACGGATAGGCGAGACTGTTAGTGCCACTGCTTTAGGAACGGGTAATCCTGTTTTTATTGCCGGAAGTGCTACGGGTAAAGATGGTATGGGAGGAGCAGCCTTTGCGTCAGCGGATATTACAGAAAATAGTATAGAAGACTTACCTGCTGTGCAGGTTGGAGATCCATTCCAGGAAAAAAAATTACTGGAAGCCTGCCTTGAAGTGATCCAAACAGGCGCTGTAGTGGGTATGCAGGATATGGGTGCCGCCGGTATTATTTGTTCCACTGCTGAAACTAGTGCCAAAGGACAGGTAGGAATGAATATTTACCTGGAGAAAGTACCTACACGTCAAAAGGGAATGAAATCATGGGAATTGTTGCTTAGTGAAAGCCAGGAGCGAATGCTTTTAACTGTAGAAAAAGGAAGAGAAAAAGAAGTGATCGATATTTTTGAAAAATGGGATCTGCCTTGTTCTGAAATTGGGGAAGTTATCGAAGGTGGGATGCTTCGGTTTTACATGGATGGTGAATTGGAGGCGGAGTTACCGGCCGAAAGCCTTGTGCTTGGCGGAGGCGCTCCGGTTTATGAGAGAGCGTTTTGCGAGCCTAAATATTTTAAACAGATTAATGCTTTTGATGCAGGTAAAATTGATGTACCGGATGATTTAAAATCTATTGCTGAACAATTAATTCAATTGCCTTCCATTGCCTCAAAAAAATGGATCATTCAACAATATGATAGTACAGTTGGTGCAGCCAATCTCAATACCAATGCGCCCTCTGATGCTTCCTGCGTGGCAATTCTTGGTACAAACAAAGGGTTGGTGCTTACCACAGATTGTAACAGTCGGTATGTATTTGCCAATCCTAAGATAGGTTGTATGATTGCGGTAAGTGAAGCGGCAAGAAATATTGTTTGTAGTGGAGGTACTCCGCTTGGGGTTACTAACTGTTTGAACTTTGGAAATCCTTATGATCCTGAAGTTTATTT
>JBDTEF010000053.1:0-3486 GCA_039922615.1 Ginsengibacter sp. | reverse complement strand
ATTACTCATCAAATAATCCAGTAATAGATAGCCCAATAAAAAACAGTAAATTTAAAAAGGATCTTACCCTAAATAAATTTACTGTTAAAAGTATACTGCTATTTATTTCAGGAATTAGATCCTGGTGCAGAATCAGTATTATCCTGGTCATTATTTGCTGCCGGATCCCGGTTCTTCGATTGGTTATCGTTACGTGGATTTTGATTATTCTGGTTATTATTCCAACCTCTTTTTTGATTGTTCATTCCTCTGTTGCTGTAATCAATTTCCGCATTGATGACCGCTTTATCCCTATCAGTTTTTAAGTTGATAATTTCTTGTCTTCTCTGGGACCTGGAGATACTTTTATCTCTTCTTGTTGATTTGATCTGACCATTGTAATCAGTTTTTATAGCATCTATTTGAAGGCCTAATTTGTAAGGCATTCTCCTGTATTCGGATTGGTTTCCATAATAACTATCATAGGGATTACCGTATCCATATCCAAAGCCTGAGTAAGGGTAGCCGTAACCAAAACCGTAACCATAAGAAATAGGAGATACAAAAATATAGGTGCGGCCATGAGAATTACCGCCATGTGTATTTCCGCCATGTGAGTTACTACCATGTGAATACCCCCGTTGAGCAAATGCTCCAACTGATATTGTAATCGATACCAGCAGTATTATTATTTTTTTCATTTTATTTGTTTTTAAAAATTTTGTCTATTATAGACTTTAGATTAGTTTAAAAGTGACTTCGGCTATTTGCTTATAACTATCCTATAACATTGGCCGGTTTTTCAATTTTGGAATTATTAAGAATGAAATTTCTGATCCATAATCCGTTTGTACTCCTCGTAATTATTACATGAGTATTGAATGCGATCTTAACAGTATGGTAAATAAATTAGAACGCTAATAAATTCTGCAATTTTTAAAAAGAGGAATTGAATATATTTGATTGGCCATAAAATAAACTGCTGTATACATGTTTGCAAAAAGACTTCTCTTCATCATTTCCATTATATTATTTGCCAATCTTCCTGTTTTTTCACAGGTTCAATTTATTTATTCCAAAGAAGGTAGACCCATGTTGAATAGAAAAAACATGGTGCTCAATTGCTTAATGAGGATGAATACTGATCGCTCAAACGTATCGGCAGTTGCTATTTGCGAATGCCAGGTAAGTAAAATGGACAGGAAATTTACTAAAAAGCAATTTCAAAATGCCACTATCAAAGAAGGTATAGATATATCTGTGTTAGTAGATTCAGACCCTGAGCTAAAACAGCATATTGAAGAATGTTATAAATCTTCCAACCAAACTATTCTGTTAAGTGCACAGGGATATGCTGCTGAAATGGTTAAAAAGTGCAAGGAGAATATTCTATCAAATAATTATAAAAATATAGATACCAATAAGGTCGGTAATTTTTGCAGGTGCCAGGTGGATATGATAAAAAATAATAAATTTAGCGATGATGAAATGGATGCAATCAATGATCCTAATTCACTATTATATTACCAGGTAATGTATAATTGTGGTGATCCTTTCGCCACAGATAGTATACAAACAAAATGGACATCTTCTTCTACAAAAGATATAAAAGGACCGGCTAGCGATACCATTAAAATGTTATTATTAAATGGCATGCATTTTCTACGAATGAAGATGGGAAGCGTGGTTTATTTTTGGCTGTTGGATACAGGAGCTACAGATATGCTGATAACGAAAGACATGGAAGAAAAACTCAAAAATGAAAAAGTGCTGTCACCTGCCAATTTTATAGGTATTGGAAATTATGAAATGGCCAACGGAGAAATAGATACCTGCAGAAAATATAAAATTGCAGGACTTCAAATTGGCCATTATTCCATCGATAATATTATCATCGCCGTTTCTGATAAAGCCAAAAAAGTGATTGCAGGCAAAGTGTTTTTGAACAAATTCAGTATTTGGACGATTGATAATAAATCCGATATCCTGATTCTTAATAAGTAATTTTTGTCAATAGAAAATTTACTTTAACTGTCTTAAAAAGTGACAGATGAAACTCTACAATAAATGCAGGAACAGGCTAATCTCCTCTTTTGTATTAAATAATTGTACGCTTTTGGCCATGTGCAGAGGAAGTACGAAGACCCGTTACTATTGATTTATTGGATTTACATGCTAGTGCCTTCTTTACAAAAAACAGGTAAAACTTTGTCAGTTGAAATATTTTTTAATAGCATTTCATACAAATTAATACGAATCATTTATAACTTATATGCCCTGTTGGATAATAGCCTTATTTCCTATTTGTAAAATTGTATTCCAATTGCGTGTAGTAATTTCCTTTCCAAAATATTTCTCCAGCGCTTTCATGGCATCCGGCGTTTTTGCCAATGAGAGATCAAGCACACTAAAAATTGTCTTGCCTGATTTTTCAATTATCCGGTAGGAATTATCTTCACTTTTCCAGGGTACCGTTAAATCAGAATAGTCCTCATTTTTTAAAAATGAAACATACAATCGAATATCTTTTGTAATAGCTATATTCTTAAAAGGATTATCTTTTATCATTTCAATAATCAATGCTGATTTTCTTATAATGGTAGGAATAGGAAATCCAAATGCCTTTTCAAGACGGCTGGCAATGTTGTTTTCGGGATTTTTTTCATCACTTTCAAACAGGACATTTCCTGAATTCAAGAGAGTAACAATATTTGTTAAACCAATCTTTTTTAGTTCGGCCTTTAAGTCAGCCATTGGTACAATATGATGCCCGCCGACATTGATACCCCTAAGAAAGGCAATATATTTTCCCTTTGACTCCATTCTTTTCATTTTTTATTGAGCAACTATTGGTAGGGCAAAGACTCGATATTCAATTATAATTCAACATTTATTAAAATTGATCATGTGTCATCTTGCCTGGTTTACGTCATTTGAAATTCGAAATTATGCATATGCAATTCATCAAAGAGAAGGTTGGAAACCCTATACGCCAAATTGCCTAAGATGATGGTCCGAATGTTTGTAGGCTAAGATTCCAATTTGTTCTTTGGTCATTTTTCCAAAAAAATCGTGGATAAATTTTGGATTGTCAAAGGTTTCAAACGCCTGTGTGTAATTTATCCAATTTAATTTTTCACCGTCTAAATCTCCGTCTACTTCCGGAATTTTAAATTGCCTTGAAGTAGGTACATTTTTGTCAATAGGTTTGGAATCATTTACCATTTTCCTCAAGACCATTTTGCCAAATAGTTTACCTATAAAAGCTTGCTTGTATTGATGATTGCCCACGCCTACAACCCAGGAGTTCCAAAAGGAATTATGTTTTACCATTTGAAAAATATTCATTTTGCCCCATTGAGCCTTAGAATTCTTGTCAAGGGAATTGATTCTTTTTATTAATTCATCTCTTGTTGATTTTTCAAAAATTGTTGTCATTTTTTCTTGGTTTAAATAATCGATTTGAACTACCTGGTTTGATTTGAAATGGACTCATCCATCTTCAGA
>JBDTEF010000052.1:0-21090 GCA_039922615.1 Ginsengibacter sp. | reverse complement strand
ATAAAAAATTCCGGCAACCCCGGCAACTTTAACTATAGTCAGTATCTTGCTTTTCAGCAGGTTTATCACCAGGTGTATTTAAAAAAGGGCGATTGGATATTATTGCCAGGCAATAATGTCAACTCATTTAAAAGTACTCTTTTTCAAACGCGAAATTATGTCGTCAATACCATCAACAAATATATCCCGGGCGAGGATGAATCTGCACTGGCAAAAGCACTACTCATCGGCTATAGAGTAGATCTTGACAAAGATTTAGTGCAGGCATATAGCAATGCGGGAGTAGTTCACCTCATAGCCATTTCTGGCTTGCACCTTGCTTTAATTTATGGACTTTTATATTGGATTGCATTACGCATTCCCTACTTAAAGAAAGCCAGGATACCGAGGACTATTTTTATTCTTTTTTGCCTGTGGTTTTTTGCTTTTCTTACAGGTGCACCACCGTCTGTGATGCGTGCTGCCGTTATGTTTAGCGTTATTTCCGCAGGAACGCTTTTTCAGAAAAATTCATCGATTTACAATTCGCTTTCCGTATCTGCTTTTTTGCTTTTATGTTTTGATCCATATTTATTATGGAATGTCGGTTTTCAGCTTTCCTACCTGGCAGTTTTGGGTATTGTTATCTTATCAAAACCTATCTACAATTGGTTTTATTTTAAGAATAAAGTTGCGGATTATATTTGGAAAATGGCATCTGTTTCTATTGCTGCACAGATATTTACGATACCTATTTGCTTTTTTTATTTTCACCAACTTCCTTTCCTGTTTCTCATAGCAAATATCATTGCCATTCCGTTGGCAACAATAGCATTATGGGGCAGCATTGCATTGATAGCCTTATCACCATTTGCCATTATTGATGTTTATTTTGGAAAATTAGTAGGTGCTATCTTATGGCTGATGAATCATTCCGTTTTACTGATCAATAAAATTCCATTCGCACTGTGGGAAAATGTCTCTTTAACTGTTTTTGACACCGTTTTGCTCTACATTATTTTTACTGCCATAATTGTTTGGCTTTTGAAAAAAAATATGCCGGCTTTCAGATTTGCCATCGTGTGTTCCCTATTGTATGCGGGCATGTTTTCATTTTACAAATTTAAATCGCTGCAACAAAAGAAGATTATTGTCTATAATATTCCTAACGCAACAGCTATTGATCTTATTGCCGGTAACAAATATGTAATGATTGCTGACAGTGCTTTACAAGCAAATCAACTACTTCAACGTTTTCATTTAAAGCCAGCACATACTTATCTGTTTGCCAATAAAAAAGTCTTAGATCCTACGTCTTACCTCGCAGGAAATAATTTTTATCAATTTTTCAATAAAAAGCTTTTAATAATGGATAGTGCCATACATTATCAATCCCTGCAAAAAATCCAAATAGATTATATCATTATGGCCAATAATGCCAAAATTAAAATTGCTGACCTGGTTAATGCTTTTGATTGTAAAAATTACATATTCACGGCTTCAAATTCTTTGTGGAGAATTGGTGAGTGGCAAAAAGAATGTGAAGAATTACATTTGCGCTCTCATTCTGTGGCAACGCAGGGAGCATTTGTAACCGATCTATAAGATTCTTCCGTTTTATGCAAAAAAAAATTCAATCTGCACTCATTTCTGTTTTTAGTAAAGAAGGATTACAGCCAATCATTTCTTTATTAAGCCAGCAAAATATTACCATCTACAGTACCGGCGGCACACAAAAATTCATTGAAGAAAATGGCGGTAAATGTATAGCCGTAGAATCATTGACAGGATACCCTTCTATATTAGGCGGCAGGGTTAAAACGCTTCATCCCATTGTATTTGGTGGCTTCCTGGCAAGAAGAGACAATGAAAATGATCTGAAGGAAATGCAACAATACCAAATTCCCGAAATTGATTTGGTGATGGTGGATTTGTACCCTTTTGAAGAAACCGTGAAGGCAACCAACGACGAAGCGGCCATCATAGAAAAAATTGATATTGGCGGGCCGTCTATGATTCGGGCAGCAGCAAAGAATTTCAATGATATCGTTGTAATTGCAGATAAAAATGATTATTCGCTTTTAGAAAATATTTTATCTGCACAAAACGCCGAAACATCCTTAGAAGAACGAAAATTATTCGCTAAAAAAGCATTTGATGTCTGCTCGGGATATGATATCGCCATCTCCAATTATTTCCATAAAACAGATTTTGACAATCCATTCTCCGGCAAAACGAAAACGTTACGTTATGGCGAAAACCCTCACCAGCACGGATTTTTTACCGGGAATATTGATGAAATATTTGAGCAATTACACGGCAAAGAATTATCTTACAATAACCTGGTAGATGTAGATGCAGCACTGCAATTGATGAATGAATTCAAGGATTCAAATGATGCTACTTTTGCGATAATCAAACACACGAATGTTTGTGGAATTGCCCAAAGGAAGTCGATCTCTGAAACCTTTGCTGCAGCGCTTGCCGGAGATCCTGAAAGTGCATTTGGTGGTGTATTAATTTCAAATAAATCCATAGATGCAAATACGGCTTTATTATTAAAAGATTTGTTCTTTGAAGTATTAATAGCGCCTGCATTTGATGAGGATGCTACCTCACTTCTCTTCGCGAAAAAGAACCGCATTATCTTAAAACTGAAAGAGATTCCGCAAAAAAATAATGGCGCCAGGTCTATATTGAATGGATTATTGGTACAGGATATTGATAAAGGAAATTATGCCGAATGGACTGAAGTGGGCGGAAGAGTTTCAGGAGAAGAAGAGAGAAGCGATTTAATGTTTGCAAATATTATTTGTAAGCATTTAAAAAGCAATGCGATTGCCATCGTAAAAAATAAACAACTGCTGGGAAAGGGATGTGGACAAACTTCGCGTATTGATGCCTTAAAACAATCTATTGCAAAAGCCAATCAGTTTGAATTCAATCTACAAGATGCGGTGATAGCAAGTGATGCATTTTTTCCTTTTGATGATTGTGTAAAGATCGCCCATGCTGCGGGTATATCTGCATTCATTCAACCCGGCGGATACATACGGGATAAGGATTCTATTGAATATTGTAAGGAGAATAACCTGGTGATGGTACTGACTGTTAAAAGGCATTTCAGGCATTAATTATTTTTACAATATCAAAATTAGTTGTTTCTGCAAATAAATTCTTTTCTGCGGATGGCTTGATTAATAATCATTTTTAATATTATTTTCTCTTTCAAACATAGGGCATCTATCTAAAAAATAATATCTTTTAGGGCAGAATGGCATATGTTTTGCAAAACTTTCTTTTTTTTAAACTAAATCCAATTTATGATTCAAATTATCAAAACTTCATGCCTTATTCTCTCCATGGGAATTCTCTCATTTTCTTCATCTGCCCAATTTGGAAAACTAGGCAAAGGAAAATTAAACACAAAGACAATTGATGCTGCAGAGAAAGGTACAAAAGCATTAACTTTTACAAATGATGACGCTGTAAAATTATCCAAAGAAGGGGTAGACTGGATGGATGCGCATAACGCGGTGGCAGATGCGAAAGACCCATATGCAAAGAGGCTTGAAAAGATTTTTGGCAAACATAAGAATGAAGATGGCCTTGCCTTAAATTACAAAGTATACAAGGTAACAGATATCAATGCTTTCGCATGTGCTGATGGAAGTGTAAGGGTTTTTTCTTCGCTTATGGACATTCTTACCGACGATGAGATTCTGGCTGTAGTTGGTCATGAAATTGGCCATGTAAAAAATGAAGATACTAAAGATGCCATCAAATCTGCTTACATGCGTGCAGCAGTTACAGATGCAGCGGCTTCTCAAAGTGGTGCAGTCCGCCAGCTTTCTGAAAGTGAATTAGGTGCGTTTGCCCAGAATTTTCTGGCAGCAAAACATAGCCGTAAGCAGGAATCTCAAGCCGATTCATACTCTTATGATTTTTTAAAGAAACACGGCTACAATGTAACAGCAGCTTATACAGCATTTAAAAAACTGTCTCTCTTATCAGAAGGTTCCACGCAAACTAAATCTGAAAAGATGATGAGTTCTCATCCTGATAGTGAGGCTCGTGCAAATGAAGTAAAAAGAAGAGCCGAGAAGGATGGCGTGTGGAAAGATCCTGGTGTGGTGGCTTTACCAACTTCAAAACTTACAAGCTAAAAATAAAATGTTTCCAACTTTTCTAAGACGAAATATATCTTTAAAATACTATTTTTTCTGCTTTTTTAATAAAAAGGATTCCCGAAAATGGAATCCTTTTTATATTTTATTCAGTAGGTAAATATGGATTGTAAATAAAACCTTTTATTATTTTTATTACTGGGGGAAGGGTAACAGTGAAAATTTTCCAGTTGTTAAACCCTTTTTAAAATCTAAGTCAAATACAATAATTCGATATTATTACTTCAATTTTATTGCAGCAAAGTCAACTGCAATATGCGCCAGAATTTTACGGTTATCTTATTCCTTTTCTTATCCTCATCAATATCTGCGCAGTCAGTTAAAATTCATGGAAAAATTACCAACACCAAATTAGAGCCGCTTTCCCTTGCAACTGTCGAAGTAAGGGAAGTGAAGACTGGAACGCTTTCTAAGGAAGATGGCACTTATGAATTGGCACTGGATGAAGGAAAATACGACCTGGCAATTAGTTTGATTGGATACAGGTCGCAGGTAGTAACCGTAATAACGGGAAAAAAAGGAGTCGAAAAAAATATCATTCTTGAAGAAGATAAATCCTATGGCCTTACGGAAGTGGTGATCAAAGGAAAAGACAAAGCAGAAGAAATTGTGCGGAATGTGATCCGGCATAAAGGTGAAATAATCGCTGCTGCCGGGCCCTATTCCTGCAGCATTTACATTAAAGCCATACAGGAAGATTCTTCTACCCTTATGAAAAGAAAAAAGACGGATAAAGATAGTATAGATGCCAATCGAGATCTGAAAAAAATGGCGCTGGCAGAGATTGCACTTAATTATGATTATGCCTCCCCTGCACAAACGAAAGAAGAAAGAACTGGCGTAACAAAAATCAGCAGATACAACAGTTTATTTTACCTGTCCACCACTGATGGAGATTTTAATTTTTACAATAACCTCGTTAAAGCGCCTGCCATTTCTGAAGTGCCTATTCTATCGCCATTAAGTTATAGTGGATTGATCGCTTATAAATTCAAAACGAAAGAAATTATAAAATCCGGTAATAGAAAAATTTATATTATCAGTGTAAAACCAAGGCAATTAAGTAATGCTACTGTAGAAGGTGAAATGTCGATCGAAGATAGTTCCTGGGTAGTCCTGCATACAAAATTTAGTTTTCCAAAATACCACCTGCCTGAATATGATTTTTTTGAAGTGGAACAGAATTACCAGTTTGTCAATAATAGAGCATGGATGATCACCCGCCAACAATTTTCTTATTTTTCAAAAGCGGGGAAACAAAAAGTGTCCGGCCACACAATTGTTACCTACAAAGACTTTCAATTAAATAAAACTTTTGGAAAAAAGTATTTTGGTGTTGAAGTAAGTGCTACTGCCCAATCTGCTTATGACAAGGACAGTACCTTTTGGCAGACCGTACGTACTGAACCGCTGACACAAAAAGAAGTAAGGTATATCCGTTATAAAGACAGCATTTTTACGGCCACCCATTCCCAGGTATATTTAGATTCTGTAGACAGGGTAATTAATAAAATAACCTTAAAAAAACTATTTATCTCCGGGCTTACTTTCAGTGATCATGTAAAAGAAAGACAACTTTATGTAGGCTCTCTTTTCCAGCTTTATCAACCGTTTGCCTTAGGCGGCTCGCGAATTTCGCTATTTGTCAATTATTATAAAACGTATAAATCAAAACAGGCAATTTCATTATGGAACAATATCAGTTATGGTATACGCAATCATGATGTAAATGGGCAAATACGGTTCAGTAAACTTTATAATCCGTTTAACAGGGCTTACTTCAATGTTTCCCTGGAACGTGATTTTGAATATATTTTCCAGGGTGATGCCTGGATCAACGTGCTGAAAAGGAGCAATATTTATCTAAATAATGGAGTTAACATTGGGCATAGTTTTGAAGTGATCAACGGCCTGTATCTTTTTACTGACATGAATGTCGCATTTCGCAGATCTGTTAGTAATTACAAAACAAATCCAAAATTTGATAGTCTCCTGGGTGGTATTCTCAATGATAACCAGGCCATTTATTTTGAACCCTATAATGCAACCTATGGGCAGGTAAGATTAGCGTATACGCCACGTCAGCGTTACATCAGGGAGCCCAAAGAAAAAATTATTTTAGGTTCAAACTGGCCAACATTTTATGCAATGTGGCGTAAAGGAATTCCCGGTTTGTTAGACAGTAAGGTAAATTTTGATTACCTGGAATTTGGCATGGAGCAGGAAATCAAGCTTGGCCTTGCGGGCATTTCTTCCTATACCATCCGCTCCGGATCATTTACTTCACGAAAAGATCTAAGGCTGGTAGATTATAAATTTGAGAGAAAGGGTGATCCGTTTTTGTTCTTAAATCCGCGGGAAGCCTTCCAGGCACTGGATTCTACGTTTCCTGTTTTCAACCGGTTTTATGAAGCACATTACATTCATGAATTCAACGGAGCAATTATTAATAAAATCCCGTTATTGAAAAAATTACAATTGCGTGAAGTAGCCGGTGCAGGATTTTTAGTAGTTCCGGAGCGTGACCTTCGCTATGTAGAAGGATTTGCAGGAATAGAGCGCGTTTTAAAATGGCCTTTCAATCCGCTCACCAAATTCAAATTGGGCGTTTATATTGTTGGCTCTGCTGCCAATAAATTCAGCAATCCCCTCCAGTTTAAAATAGGCATTAATTCATGGGATAAAATAAGGAATAAATGGTTTTAGGAAAAGGCGCAATTTTAGCAATGTAATTAAGCGACTTTTGCTATGAGAAATAAATATGCTCAGCGGAGTCCAAAAGAATTAAATCTCTTACAGGTAGAATTTTCGTTTTGGCAACATTTTATAAGGAACTTTATTTGTTTCTAATCTTCTTTGCCACCTAATTTTTCTCTTAAAATTCTTTCTATTCTATCTCCCAGTGATTCCGGACTTTCACCCGGTATAGACTGTAAATTCTCAAATGCTTTACGAAATGTATTTACAGCAACATTGTATTTTTCAAATTGTTCCAATAAAAGTTTCTCATCCCCTGTTTCCCAATAGTATCCTTCATCAGTTACCGTAAATTTTGCGAGGTATTTTTTCGATATATATTTTAATAATTTGATGATGGCGATATGGGCATCAATACCGGCATATTGGGTTTTCGTACTGGCGGTAAAATATAGATCTTTGGGTAATTGAACGCCATCATAAATTTCTTTTACCATTATATTTATCGGCGAAAGCGTACGTCCTTCCTCGTTAAATGTAAGACAAACAGGCTCACTTCCTTTTGGCGAAAAACAAATACCTTTTATTTCATCATCATCGATCGTCTTGAATTTCCATTCCAGCGATTGGCAGATGTCCGCCACTTCTTCTATCAATGGCACCAGGATTTCCCTGTTAATAAGTTCACCGGTATAATGAATAGATAATCCCATAGCAAAGTTTTGACTTGAAATTTATTTGGTTATCATTTATAAAAAATGCTTTTACTTTTTCAAAAGTACGGAGACCTTTTATCTTATATACCGTGTAAATTTTATTAAAAAGCATTCTCGTTATTTGTTTGTATTTGATATTTTTCTTAATTTGATGAATATAAATTTAATTCATGAGTGATCAAAACGAACTACCAGACGAAGAAAAATTTAGTGATGACCCGGAAGAAAATCTAAGGATGCAAAATGATTTTCTGAAAATGAAAATGATGATAGAATCGGGCGCAAACTTCGGCGGCAGCGGCGAAGGAGAGCTTCCACCGGAAATTGAAAATGAATGGCTGAAAAATATTATGGAATTTGAAAAAGCAAACCAGGATGCAAAGCCACTTAAAATTAATGATCTGCTTGGTATGCCGGTATTTGAAGATGATGAAAAATTGACGGGAGAAGATTTTGAAAATGAATTTTCAAGATTAGAAAAATTATTAGGGGAGCATGGAATAATAGTTGAGTTTAGCAAAGAGAGAAGTGACCGGTTTAAATATCAATTTATAACCCGGGAACTTTTTGATCATGAGACGACTTTCATCCCCGTAAAAGGAATGACAACTTATTTTCATTATGAAGAGTTTCATCCGGATCATGAATTAGATATAAGAAATTGTACTGAGCGGTTCTTCCAGGATTATTTTGATAAAAAACTGGATGAAGACACCTTCTATATAAGCGATCATTTCATAGAACCCGATGGCAATATGCTTTCCAAAGAAGAATTGATGAAAAGGTTCCATGCGGCCTTCGATGTTTTTATAAGCATGGAGAATACTTCATTTACAATTGACAATATCAATTTTGAATTGAATGAAGCAACAGAAGATGGTCAACAGGGAATGGGCTTTAGCGAAGGAGTAATTAAGTATGAAATTATCTTCCCGAAAGGAGAAAAAAAGAAAATTGACGGTCCCTTTAAGATCTATTTTTCTTTACAATGGGATTGCTGGACAATATGTTTCTTCTATCTTCCGGGATTTAATTATCATCCCTCAAAGGAAGATTAAGGATATTTTAAGAAGAGAATAAATAGAAAAGATGCTAACGTTATAAAAAGATCCAAATGCATTCCGGGACGGTAATTGAAGATATTGACCAATCTCATTTGAAAGCAAACCAGGCCTTACAAAATAAGGAGTTTGCCTCCTACATGAATATTTTCAGTGATGATTTGACATACAAACAAATGAGTGGAAAGTCAATCAACAAAGGGCAACTTTCAAATGATACGCATAAATATTTTGCCAGGATAATAAGCTATTCCAATAATTACGAAAGGATACATTTTTCAATGGAGAATGATTTTTTTATAGAGAAACTTGTACAGAAAGCCACTGTAACAATCAGGGTATTTCTTTTCTTTTCTAAAAAATTTAAAGTAGAAAGGGAAGGAATATACAAATGGAAAAAAGTGGATAATGTTTGGAAAATTGCTGAAGTGGAGATTGTAAATGAAAAAATTATTTGATTAAAAAAATCAATATAGTAATCTATATTATAATCATGAATGCAAAGACTGGCCAAAACTTAAAGAAGTTTATTCCCCGCAATTCCTACCAAAAATATTAATGCAAAAAATCTGAATCGTTAAAGGCATAATTAATTTTTAAGGCTTGAAAATTGTATGGAAATGTTATTCCCAGGCAACTCATTCCTTACAACAGATTGTACTAAAAAATAGATATTATGCAAAGAGACGGTGAAAATAAAAGTTTGTGGCAAAATGTTCAAATGCCGAACACGAGCCAAAATAAATCAGTTATCCAATACGACGTTATTATAGCCGGTGCAGGCATTACCGGTATTACTGCCGGATATCTGCTACAAAAAGCAGGGAAAAGGTGTTTAATTATTGAAGCAGAAAATATCGGCTTTGGAACTACAGGTGGAACCACAGCGCATATTAATACATTTTATGATGCGCAGTACGATACAGTGATCAGTGATTTTGGAGAAGAGAAAGCCAAACTTTTAGCCCAAACCGGGCCGGAAGTTATCCGGGAAATTAAAAAGATTATTGAAGAATTAGAGATTGTCTGTGGGTTTGACATGCGGGATAGCTATGTTTTTTCCCTCGACGAAGCGCAAACAAAAAAACTGGATAAAATGTTTGCTGCTACCAAACAGGTTGGACTTCCAACAGAAAAAGTTTCTGTAAATCCCTTCCCCATTCCTTTTGATTCAATCATTAAAATCGAAGGCCAGGCGCAATTTCATCCCACCAAATATATTAAAGCGGTTAGCGAAGAATTTATAAAAATTGGTGGCACTATTATTACCGGCGAAAAAGTAACTAAGGTTTCAGTGGAAGATGAAAAGATAGATATTGAAACATCCGTTTCCAAATACCAGGCAGCTGATTTTATTTGGGCTACACACGTGGTTCCAAATATCAACAGGATGAATTTTCTTGCTGCACCTTACAGAAGTTATGTATTGGCATTTACTTTAAAATCCGGTGATTACCCGGATGCACAGGGTGCAGATATGAGTGAACCCTATCACTATTACCGGTCACAGGAAATTGACGGAAAAAAATACGTGATCGCAGGTGGTGAAGATCACAAAACCGGCCACGAAGAAGATCCTGAATCTTGTTTTACAAATTTAGAAAATTATGTGGGTCAATATTTTGATGTCGATGAAATTACCTACCGCTGGTCATCTCAATTTTATACACCTGTGGATGGTTTACCTTTTATCGGAAAAGAACCCGGGCAGGACCATATTTTTTGGGCAACGGGATACGATGGTAATGGGATGACCTTTGGAACGCTATCTGCAATGATGATTCGCGATCTCATTTTAGAAAAAGAAAACAAATATGAGAAATTATTTGAACCTTCACGATTCAATGTGGCTGCAGGTATCAGGGATACTTTGAAAGAAAATGCAGACGCTGTTTTCCATTTAATCGGCGATAAATTCAGGGCAGAAAAAATTGACAGTTTATCAGAAATAAAAAATGATGAAGGAAAAACAGTATCGCTTAAGGGTAAAACAATGTCTGTTTACCGCGATGCGCAAGGTCAGCTTCATGCGGTATCAAGTGCTTGTACGCACATGGGGGGAAATGTTGGGTTTAATGATACCGAGAAATCCTGGGATTGTCCTTGCCATGGCGCCCGTTTTGACATCGAAGGGAAACTATTAAATGGGCCGGCTACAAAAGATTTGGAAAAAATAGAATTGGAAGAAGAATAGATTGCTTTCCAAATACTCAATTGATAGCATTGAATTTTTATGTTGAATCCATACTTTTTTGAAAATGATGCTGCTTTAGAAAGAGGTAAAAATCTCTTGTGAATTATGATCTTTTTACCAATCAAATATTAATGTCCATAAAACCGGATTGTATTTTTCTCCCCCGTGTGAAGCACTGATTATTTCTTTACCGGACTAATATAAAACTACCTTTATCTGTTACAACATTTCCTTTAATATCCTTTCCTTTTGCTATCCAAACAAATGCACCCATATTTTGTATAGTACCTTTGTAATTTCCATCCCAACTATCATTTATCCGCTGCGTTTGATAAACTAATTCACCCCATCGATTGTAAATTCTGAAATATTCAAGATCAATAAATCCAATCACACTTACCGGAAGCCTATCATTTAATCCATCATTATTTGGCGTAAATGCAGTGGGGATTGCAAAAAAAGATTTGTCTACGACTTTTATGTTAATTCTTACAATTGGTGCTGAACAACTACCCAAAGTAAATTGAACATAAAATCCGGTATCTGCCGCTATTTTTGGAATGATAAAATTGCCATTATCATTTTGTTGAAGAATAGTAGAACCTTTTGAATCTTTCGATAATTTATAATCGCCCGGGGCAGCATTTCTGATCACTATGGCAGCATCAGTATTTCTTGGTATTATAAGATCCTGGTAAGATGGTGCTACTATTGACTTGTTAGAATTAGTAATCACAAATGGTTGTGATTGAACATTACAAATGCCGTCATCCGTAATTTTTAAAACATAAGAACCTGCACCGGTATTTTGGAGAAAAATGTTATTCCCTACGATTTTATTTGATGCATCATGCCATGTAAATGTTGTTGGCCCTTTAAGACCATTCACCTTCAAATTTGAGATGCTTCCTTCATTCAGGTTGCAATTATCGTTTTTTGCAATCACCTGTGAATAATCGAAATAAGGAATTGCGGAGCTGCTTATATGTGTATTAAAAATCTTTTTTTCACAGCCGTTGCTGTCTGTGGCAAAAAGTTGGTAGCCACCTTGCTTTAAATTATTCAAGGTAATGCCTGCCCCAATGGTTTGATTACTCGTACTATCTACCCAACGAAAAGTGTAATTTTTTGAGTCTGCATCGAAACTATTAATATTTATAGAGCCTATTTCTTTACCACACAATGCATTTTTTGACGTAAAGTTTGTTACGGTTATCAGATTAAAAGTTGCCTGGGGCACATTTATAACCGGAGATTCATTCTTGCAACCGAATTGATTGGCAACCTTCAATTGATAATTCCCTGGTGCCAGGTTAAATACATTTACTGAAGAGCCAACGATAGCATTATCCGATGTGCGAATCCATTGAAAAACTTCTCCACCTGTTACTTTTAATTGCTGAATACTGCCGGAAACGCCTGAACATTTGCTCGCTGAAACTAATTTATCGGAAATGTCGATCAAAATATTACCATTATTACCAACTGTATAATAAGGTGTAATTATAGTATCGCATCCGGTTTCATCTTTGAATTTAAGACGGTATTTTCCAGGCAAAATATTTAAAAGATCAAGTTTATCTCCGACTGGTGCATCCAAAGAATCCAGCCATTGAATAAAAGGAGTACCTGTAAAATTTAAGGCTGTCACACCCTTTATACTTCCGTTACTTTTACTACAGGTAGATGGAGTAATTTTAATTTTATCAATATTAAGAAATGCCCCCGAAGTATTTTTTACTTCATAAGGGCCGTAAATTTTGTTGCATGAAGTATCATAGGATACTCTTGCTTTTAAATAATAACGACCGGGAGCCAGCAAATTTGCGAAAATGCCAGTGCCAACAGAATCATGATTTGCATTCATCCATAAATAGGATAAGCCATAATTATCCTCTAATCTAAGAATACCATCATTTTGGCCACAGGT
This sequence comes from Ginsengibacter sp., assembly GCA_039922615.1. Taxonomy (GTDB): domain Bacteria; phylum Bacteroidota; class Bacteroidia; order Chitinophagales; family Chitinophagaceae; genus Ginsengibacter. The sequence continues at coordinate 8,326 of JBDTEF010000052.1, read as the reverse complement.
AGAGTTATTGATAGTAACATCAACAGCACCTGGTGGCGATATATCAATTATATCTAAATTAGTAGACAATTGGCAGCCATTAGCACCATTTGATACAGAGAAAACATAACTGCCCGGTGGTGCATTTATAAGATTGGTATCTGTACTAATTATCTTTAAAGTATAACTATCCCTCCATACTATATGCGTACCTTCTGTAACTATAATACCTGTGATGCTTCCGTTATTTTTACCACATGTTGCATTTGTAATAATTCTTTGTGTGTAATGATCCATTTTTGGTGCTGAGAACATTGAGGTGGAACTATCTTTATTCGTTGCTGTTGCTACTATATTTGGCATCGCTGAAGTATACGGAAAACTCCAGTCACCTAAATTGTCAGCATTTACACTTGATAAATAAACCCGGTTGATACAAAAATTGTCGCACGTATTGGTATATAATTGGATCTTAGAGCCGGGATTTGATTTCCCGGTGATCAACCCGTTATCGTAAGAAATTATTTTAATAAAAGGATCACCCTCTTTATAATTTCCACTAATACTAATGAGTCCGAACTTGCCTTTTATGATATTTACTCCTTTAGCCTGGGAATATATTGTACCTGAAATTATATTGTCTTCCCCGGCATCATAACCGCCCACAATAACTTTTTTGCAATCATAAAATGATAAATCATTTGGATCTCCTCCTTTACAAATTGTACCGGTAATATCGGTACCTAATTTATTTCCTTGCACTATAGCTTTGTGGTAGATTTGAGTTAAAGAAATACCTCCCGGCCAGTCACTTGCTACTACATTATCCAAAACAAAAGTTTTAGTGGTGGTAGTATCATCAGTGATATTACCTGACAGTGCTATCTGGCCACCTCCCCTATAATATCTACTACCAGTCCAGTCCATATTGAATTTATTATTTTGAATTTTAGCAAAGAAGTCTGTATTGGTATTCGCTGTTTCACTCAATCTAACACTAGCACTTACGAAAACGTTTCCTTGATCCGGATTACTACCACCTATAGTAATTCCTGATGCTCTTACTAAATCTATAGAACCTCTTCCCACGTTTCTACTAAATAATCCAAAAACATTACTTTGGATGGTTACGTTACTTACCGAATCGGTGTAATAATCCTGGTAATTATTGGAAACTGAAAATTGGACAGATGAAAAAAGATTTCCCTTTCCCGGTGCCCCAACAGTGATATTTTTACTATTTCTCAATCCGATTGCATAATTCATTCCACCCACAGCATCCGGACTTTCGAAATATTTAAAGCAGAGACCATAGACACTAACGTTTGAAGAATTATTAATAAAAAGAAAGGTAAAGGATGAAGGGGGGTAGTGATCAAGAAAAAGGATAATTTTTGCTGTACTAATGTCAAATGGCACCCCTGGTTGCATGCTGGCATCAATAGTGATATTTGAACTTATTGAAGGCAATTCAGACATCAGGCTTATGGTTCGTCCTGCTTCGGAAGTGCCGGCGATATTAAAATAAATATAATCAGTGGCTGCAGTTCCATTTGCATTCGCCATTGTTATAGCCTCTCTCAATGTTAACGGACCGCTATCAGCGTTTGAAGTAACAATAAAAGTATCAGCAAATGCACTATGAAAAATAGTTATTGCAAAAAAGAGCAGGGCAAGTTTTTTCATGCAATTAATTGACACACAAAGAAAGCGGAAACATTTATTCGTGGTTTGAAGTGAATAATTCAATCGAAGTTGACAACTACAAGCTTAAGAAGCAGATATATTTTGACTGCTTCAGGAATTTATTTTAATTCTCACCGATAATTTTTGCAGTTGATTACTGCGCCGAAAAAATAAATTTTTCATAACCGGGTTAACAAACCTTGCATTAATCAATCAATCCGCTCAATCGACAACCTGGTATATTTTTCTTTTCTATTTTTTTCAATTACCATTATGTGACCTTCTTTTGCAGGAGCGATCAGCATTCTTGAACCATCCTTACTGAAAGGAACTGTGCGAATCACTTTATGCTTCTCAGTATCATAAATCTGTGTATTTTTATCATCCATGGCAATTATGTACGTTTTCTTCGATTCGTCGTTCGTTAAATAATAGTTTCCCCGGTGATAAGAAAGAAAACCGATGCCTGTTCCTCCAGATACTTTAGGCGTTTCCTGCATCAAAATGGTGTTATCCTGCGTCAGCGTTCCATTAGGTGTAAGTTTAAAAATATTTGTATTGTCAAAGCTATATTTATTAAACCCCCTGGCAGCCTGCATGAGAGGCACTACAAGTGTCCAGGAAAATAGAACGCTGGAAATAATAGCACCTACGCGCGCTTTCTTATGCAACGCATCACTTAGAAAATACGTGTCTCCTTTGTAATCTCTGTAAGCAGTACCGAATACATTATAGCTTTTATCTGCTTTAGTATAGGCAAGCTTATTGATGGCTGGTTGTAAAGAACCGTCACTCCAATAAACGTATTTTTCCTTCATATTGTTTTGTGCAGCAGGATCTATGTCTATGGTGAAAACACCATTATTGTTTCCCTGGGAAAATCCATTTAAATAGGGGTCAAATTTGTTTTTCCTGTTGTTGATAATATTTCCGGCAATATATAAATTTCCTGTTGCCGGGTCGGGTTCAAAAGTAGTTACATCCAATTGGTTTCCTTTATTATCCTTAAGTGGATTGATCTTGCCAATAGTGCCTGAATTTGCATCTATAGATGTAAAACTGTAATCTCCGTAAGTATCCGTTTTATTTTTCATCAGCAAATAAATATTCGCTCCGGCGGTATTTAAATAATAATTTTCGGCATCAGGCATTTTGGTACTCCACATTTGTTTTCCTTCAAGATTATAGCTTACCAGGTTAGATGATTTATCATCACCGTAAAATAGCAGGAAACCTTTACCCGTTAAGGCTTCTAATTGCAAACCTTTCTTAAGGCGTGTATTATAAGTGAGTTTATTACTCCAATAGCTGTTACCTCTATTATCAAAACTGCCGGATGTGGTCACAGGAATATCCTGGGTGTTTAAAATTTTACCATCAAGATTGATAAACTGTGTCATCACATAATCTTTGGAAACTAATTTTTTGACTTGTCTTGCTTTGGTATAATCTTTCCCTAGTTCAGTGCTTTTCAGATAGCCGAGGCAAAGCACATCATTTTCAAAACTAATTCCTTCAAAACTCAGACCTATCTCCCGGAAATTGACCACACCAATATCGTTGAGGTTTTCATCCATGATGGTAAGTTTATAATTGAATGAATCTTTGTTGGCTTTTTCGAGTTGAGAAAAAACCACATAACCGATCACCGAACGACCGGAAAAAATAGTTTTGCTGACTGTTGAAATGTCTTCGCTTACTTCTTTAAATACCTTTGATTGAGCATACATGGAAGTTGTAGAAAAGATAACTGCAAAAAAGATTAAAATTTTTTTCATATAACGTTTAGTTTTGGTAAAATGGTTCAGTAAATTTTAGAAAATGGTTATTTAAATTTATTGGCAATCTCTGCAAATATGCTTGTCGGATAATTGGTGAGAAATTCTTTAGAATACAATGCCTGTTGTTTTTTGCTGATATCATCTCCGGAAATCAGGGAAGTAAGAAAGGTTTTAAATCCCCGGCTATCCACAGATGCAGTGGACCAGAAAGGAAGCGAGCCCATCATTTTCACATCGGCCTCAAGTTGTACAGCAGGAATCTGTTCCAGCATTGTTTGTGTCGCAAAATAATCTTTGGAGATCAGTTCTTTGGGCACCACGCCAATAGAATTAAAACGGGCGAGATTTTTATCAGCAAAATACAAACCTGCAAAAATATTATACACCATCACATCATACCAGGGATCTTTATTACCCTTATCTTTTATCAGCATGATCCGGTACAAGGCAGGAGTGAGATTCATGTTATTGTACAAATTCCAAACGATCATTTTATCGGCGATCCCATGAATATTGGCAGGTACCGGTGTGTAGGTTTCTATCGAAGAGCTCAAGCTTTTCGTTGCATTATATCTTTCAACACATTCAGGATGTGTTTTCAGGGAATCAGTAAGATCTTCGCCCTTGCTGAAGTTATAATTCCGGGAAGACAGTCCTTTACTTTTTTTCACAAACCATTGATCATCCAGGTTCAGATCAAATGAAGCAAAATAGGTTTTTGCGGGTTTTAACAATGGTGTACGGTATTCATTGTCGGTGCTATCTAATCGTAAAAAATAATTTGCATTAAAAGGGATTTTTGCATTTCCCAATAATACAATTGCCATTGAATCTGCTTCACTTTCTTTGTATCGTGTATGCCTGCTACGGCTGAAACTGTAACTCTGCAATACTTCCTTCAATTTTGTAAGCCTGCCATATTTTGAGTTTAATACATCTTTCAGCGAAGTATTGTATTCATCAGAGGTTAGCAATTCCGCCTTTTGGCGCATCGCAGTTTCTGTATGGTTCAGAATATTATGAGACAGTTCATGCGCAATAATCAGGGCAAGTTCCTCTCTCGTATTTACATATGCAATAAGACCAAGGTTTATTGCAAGTACATTGCCCCCGATGGCGTAGGCATTCACGCTTTCATTTCTGTCAATAAGCAACAATGGATGTACTGCTATCAAGGATTTATTTGCTGCAATCAGATCAGTAATAATACTATTTACGTAGTCAATTATTTCCTTGTTGTATACGAAATCATTTCCTTCAATCGCATCGAGTAAAAAATCAGTACGGCTTTTCCAGATATCTGCGTATTCACTTTGTGTCTTCTTATTTTTAAAAACCGTTGGAACTGTCCAGGCTTTTCTTAAGGAATCTTTTTGCTTTGCAAAAGAAAATCGCGAAAGATCCGGGTAGGTTGAAAAGGCTTTTTCCTGGGAATATGCATTCAATTGAAATAATAAAATGCCGGCAAACACTAATAGTGCATATTTAGCCATACACAAAAAATTACCGTTATAAGCAGGAAGCATTCGTTTTTTCACCATGGGGATACCAAAAAGAGCAAGGTAGAGTAATATGTTAAAGATATCTAAAATTTTTTTTCGTGTAAATATTTATTGCTGTGCTTATGGTGCAACAGGATAGAAAGAAAATGGCATTTTTGCTTCTGCTATCTATCCACTAAAAATGACTTAAAGTACGCTGCCTAATTATGGGCAAATCTTACATGATGAATTCTGTATTTAATATAGATTTTTAAGCAACTGGTTCAACTTAATTCTGTATTAAAAATTAAAATGCTGAATGCAACAAGACTTTCCCGTTGGAGATTATCTTTTATAATCCTGCGTAATAATCATAGCCTCTTTCAAACCAATAATCGGGTGGAGGCTCATTGCTAAAAGACAGCTCGCCAATTCGTTTTAAACTTTTGATGCCATACTTAACCGGGATCATTAATCTTAAAGGATAACCCTGGTTAAGGGGTAAAGGCGCCCCGTTCATTTCATAACAGAGAAGAGTTTGTGCCTGCATGGCGCTTTCCATGTCCACGCCCACGTAATATTCCCCATCAGGCGTTACCAAACCAATATAATTTTCATTTGCCTGCTTTTCTAAATGATAGGCTTTTATAAAATCTGAGAATTTTACACCGCCCCAATGAGAGATCTGGCTCCAACCTTCTATACATTTAAAATTAAAAATCACTTCTGTTTTTGGCAATTTTTGTATGTCTGCTAAAGTAAGTTTAAGTGTATCACCAGCTGACCTTATCACGTCTAAATGCCAATTCCCGTTATCCAGGGAAGACCTTAAACCAATATTTCCATTAACGCGTACAATCCTGGCTGCCTCAGATTTCGGAAATTCCTTCGCCAGCCTGTTTTTGCTGAAAGTGGAGCTAAAAACCTGTCCGTTTTTATTTAAAACTTCTCTCAGCGGAATCTGTAAGCCGCCTTTAATACCCTGGTCAGTATGGGCATCTTTTACGCGAAACCATAAATAAGTTGCACCCCAAATAAAAATAGCGAATGCGAAAAATGATAACAAAGTGCGCACAAGAATTTGGCGCTTATTTTTCATTTTTGTTTTTTGCTCCATCATACTATTTATTATTTTTTGCTTTTACTACTTCAAAGCCTGCTACCATTCCCCTGAAATTATTCCATCCGGCAATAGTCACCTGCACAATATGAATGATAAAAAACAAACAATAGCCAATGGTTAAAATAAAATGGATTATCCTGCAGCTCGCATAGCCGCCAAAAAGGTTGGAAATAAGTTGAAATTGTATCGGTTTGTAAATGGCAAGCCCGGTTAATATAGAACCCAAACCCATTAAGATGATAGCTGAATAAGCAATTTTTTGGGCGCCATTGTATTTCTTTTGAATGGGTAAGGGTTTTTTGCTCAAATGGAGATCGTGAAGCAATACCGCCCAGGCTTCTTTAAAAGATTTTTTATCAGGCAATAAATAGCGCCACTCCCCCGATATCCAGGTATACAAAACGTAAAAAAATCCATTAAAAAAGAAAATCCACATAAATACAAAATGAAATGCCATGCCTTCAGCCAACCGTTGCTTCAAATGAAGAGTATTATAAAATGATTGGGGGAAAAATTTAAAAATCAAATGATCAAAAAAGTGAATGGTATAGACATCATTTGCCCAATAGACAAGCAAACCGCTCCAGATCATTATGGCTAATATGGGAAAATTAACCCAATGAAACCACCTGATGGCCAATGGGTGCTTTTCTACAATTTCCTTCATGCTGTTTTATTATTCATTTTATAAATATAACGCTATTTACAGGTTACCTGGTGAATGAATTAAAAGATAAGGAATAGCTAAAGGTTAGCGTTTCGAGGTTATTTACGTCAGTAAAGACAATTGAGATTTTTGATAACAATATTTAATTTTTAGGTCATAAAAATAGGTCTGCTGCAATTTGTGCTTCTTACCCACATTAAAACTTATTGTAAGTTTGAGAAAATCCTTATATCCGTTACATGAAAAATTATATAGCCGTTGATATTGGAACCACCCATTGTAAAGTGATAAAGATCGATGAAAAGGGAAAAGTATTAAGTAATCAGCAAATACCGGTGGTTTCTATAACCGATGATTCAGGATGTTTTGAACAAGACCCGGAACTTATCTTTTTATCCGTAATGGAACTTTTGGAAAAAACGATTGGCGGAAATGAAGATGGCCTAGAATGTATCAGTTTTAGCGCGGCAATGCACAGTATAATGGCGATCGACGTAAATGGCGAACTATTATCAAACGCAATGATATGGGCAGATACGAGAAGTAAAAAATATGCGCAGGAACTGAAATTACAAAAGGTGGCAGATAAAATCTATTCCGAAACTGGTACTCCCATCCACGCCATGTCGCCTTTGTCAAAGATTACCTGGTTTAAAAATGAACGAAGAGAAGTTTTTAAAAATGCATTCAAATTCATTTCAATTAAAGAATATATTTTTTTCAGGCTTAGTGGCAAATATATAGTGGATGAAGGAATTGCCTCCTGTTCCGGTTTGTATGATATTTATAATCATTGCTGGCTCGATGAAGCATTGGAAATAGCCGGAATTACTAAATCCAAATTATCTGATGTGGTTCCGGCAACACACATTGAAAAAGATTTATTACCTGCAATAATTTTGAAATATCCATTTTTAAAAGAACAGATTTTAGTGTGTGGCGGAAATGATGGCTGCCTTGCAAACCTGGGTTGCGGCGCCATACATGATAAACAGGTGGCATTAAGTCTTGGCACCAGCGGCGCAATCCGGTTAGCAGAATATGGCCCGGAAAAAGTGACGCTTTATCCTTTATTTCGTTATTTATTGATACGAGATATTTATGTAACCGGCGGGCCAACTAATAACGGCGGTATCGTCATGGATTGGTTTGCAAAAAACTTCCTGGGGATAAAAATTGATTCAGATGAAAAATTTCAATTAGTATTGGAAAAAGCAGCAGAATCTGAGCCCGGTTGTAAAGGAGTTTATTTTTTACCTTATCTCCTGGGTGAAAGAGCACCCATTTGGGATGCAGATGCGACCGGATCGTTTTATGGTTTAAAAATTAAACATCAACCATCACATCTGACAAGAGCCGTAATAGAAGGAATCTCATTCAACTTAATGCAAATATTAGGTGCAATAGAAACTACCGGTAAAATAGTGGATGAAGTAATTGTAACCGGCATGGTAACAAAATCTCCCTGGTGGATGCAATTGCTGGCAGATATGTTTGGCAAAAAAATAATTCTAAATGAGTCAATAGATGCATCAGCTATGGGAGCAGCAATGATTGGGATGCTGGCAACGGGTAAAATAAAAAGCTTTGAAGAGGTGAATGGATTCTC
>JBDTEF010000051.1:0-3030 GCA_039922615.1 Ginsengibacter sp. | reverse complement strand
GCTTCGTCAAAAATGAGCAATTGCGGATTTCTTACAAGCGCACGTGCAATAGACAATCGCTGACGTTCACCTCCGGATAATTTCATACCTCCTTCACCAAGCACGGTGTTAATTCCTTTACCTGTTCGTTCCAACACTTTTGTAAAAGCTGCTTCCCCAAGTGCCTTTGTTATTTCTTCATCAGTGGCAGTTGGTTTTACAAATAATAAATTCTCTTTTACTGTGCCCGCAAAGAGTTGTGTGTCCTGCGTTACAAAGCCAAGTTCTCTTCTGAAAGCATTATAATGGATTTTTTCAGATGGCGTATTATTAAAGAGAATGTTGCCTGAAGTTGGTTGATAGAGTCCAACCAAAAGTTTTACCAGTGTGGATTTACCGGAACCTGATGGTCCTACAAACGCAATCGTTTCACCTTTGCTTACGGTAAATGATAAATCATCTACGGAGTTTTCAATGGCGGTTTTATGCCTGAAGATCACATGGTCAAATTTCAGTGTTTCCAATGAACCGACTGTTACGGCATCTTTTGGTTTTCGTTCAATAGGTTTTTGCATCAGTTCATCAAAATTCTGGAGCGATGAGGATGTTTCCCTGTACAATAAAATAATATTTCCCAAATCATTTAACGGCGCGAAGATGGCGGTGGATATGAATTGCATTGTTATCAATTCACCTGTACTTAATACATGTCTGAAGATGAGCCAGAGCAAAATAAACAGGATAGATTGTTTCAAGAGATTCATCATGGTGCCTTGCGCAAATGAGAGTTTAGCAACCTGCCTGACTTTAAAAAGTTCCAGGTCAAAAATGTTTTTGGTTCTCTCTTTCAATCTTCTCAATTCCGGGAAAGTCAATCCCAGGCTTTTTACCAGCTCAATATTTCTTAACGATTCTGTTATTAACCCGGCCTGCACATTAGTTTCCCTGTTGATAGAGCGCTGTATCGTTTTTATTTTACGGCTAAGCATTCCTGTTAGCCCACCAAGAAATAAAACACCAATTAAAAAAACAGGAATGAGAAGCCAGTTTTTAGTAATCGCATAAAATAGTAAAAAGCAGATACCCACCAATGAACTGAACAATACACTCACCAATGATTGCATGAATCGTTGTATATCCGTTCTTACTTTTTGTAAAATGGACAATGTTTCGCCACTTCGTTGTTCCTCAAATTCCTGGAATGATAAACGCAGGGTTTGTTTCAGGCCATCATTGAATACCTGTAAGCCTAATTTTTGCACAGAAAGCCCTGTAAAGTAATCCTGTACAGCCTTTGCAAGCCTTGCGAACAGCGCAATACCTATTGCGATCAGCAGCCAGGTAATTACCCCTTTCACTAATTCATTTTCCTGCAATCCGGGGGCAGGTTTGCCGTATTCATCAATGATTTTTCCAAAGATGATCGGGTCTATCATCGATAATACCTGGCTGATAGCAGAAAAAAGTAACGCTAAATAAATGGTTTTCCTTTGCGGACGTAAGTACTTTAATAGTAAATGCATGAAACGAAGTTAGGTTGTAGGTATGAGGTGGTAGGTGTTGGCAATTAGGTTGTAAATGCGTGTAGAAATATTTCAGTATACTATTTAGTGTTTTGAAAATGTAGGGGCAGTTCGCTACCTCTACTTTCACCAAAACAAACAATTTTATAAAAAGGAAAATTAATAATGCCGGAAAGGTCACGACCTGTCCCTACTTATAACAGACATTTCTACGGGAACTGTTCGACTAATTAACCAAAACAATCTTCCCGATATGTTCACTACTCTCCATTAATTCGTGTGCTTTATAAGCATCCTTTAGGGGAAATGTTATATAAATAACCGGTTTGAATTTTCCTTCTTCAATTATTGGCCAGGCATACTTTTCTATCTCATTTGCCAGGTCAGATTTAAAAGCGATATCCCTGTTTCGCAGCGTACTACCAGTGATGAGTAAACGTTTTTTCATAATATCCCTGATGTTCAAATCCATCTCGCCACCCTTCATGGCATTGATAAAAACCATTCTTCCATCAGGGCGTAACAATCTCATATTTTTTGGGACATAATCTCCACCAATCATGTCCAGTACAACATCCACACCCTCAGACTCTAATACTTTTTCAAAATCTTCTTTCTTATAATTGATGGCTTTATCTGCTCCCAAAGAGATACAGGCATTCACTTTTTCATCAGATCCTGCGGTAGTAAAAACTTTTGCTCCCCAGGCTTTCGCTAACTGAATAGCTGTGACGCCAATGCCGCTGCTTCCACCATGAATTAAAAAATTTTCACCTGCTTTCAATGCGCCTCTTTGGAAGACATTATTCCAAACAGTGAATATAGTTTCAGGAAGAGAAGCCGCTTCTGCAAAACTGAAATTTTTTGGTTTGGGAAGACATTGACCTGCGGGAGCAGCAACAAATTCTGCGTAACCTCCACCTGAAAGTAATGCACAAACTTCATCACCCTTTTTCCAACGGGTTACATTTTTCCCACACGCTTCTATTATTCCGGAAACTTCCAGTCCGGGAATATCAGCCGGTGCACCTGGAGGTGCAGGATATTTTCCTTGTCTTTGGGCGATATCCGGTCTATTAATTCCCGCAGCCTTTACTTTAATGAGCACCTCATTTTCTGTTGTTTCAGGTAATGGTCTTTCTTCTATTTTTAAAACTTCCGGATCTCCTGGTTTTGTAATTATAATTGCTTGCATGGGATTTTAATTTTCAAATAAGCATATATCCTGCCTGATTATTGGAATGGTGATATTTTACAGATTAACTGGGAAGAGTGGGTATTACCAAATCACTTAAAATGGAAGCTGGCAGCGTCCGTTTTTAAATAAAGACAGATTCAATTCCTATTTATCCCTGAATACAATATCTTTTTAATTCTCTATAGTGGTAAAAGATTTCTCTTGACCATATCTTGTTCCAACACTATTGGTAGCAAATTCCCTGACGTAATAAATTTGCTTTGAAACCAGGCCTGTCAAATTAAAATCTATCCACCCCATCTCAGTAGATGAGGACTTTGTTGACAGATC
>JBDTEF010000050.1:0-11279 GCA_039922615.1 Ginsengibacter sp. | reverse complement strand
CCCAATTTCATATCGGCGACAATGGGAAAATGATCGCTTAAATCTACTTTTATTCTGTCAAACTGGTTGATGGTAAAAAATTTATCCGCAAAAATATTATCAATACGGAGCGTTGGCGAAATCGAGTTATAAGTGCGCGAAATACCTGAACCTTTTTGTACAAATGCATTTTGCAATCCTTCACCAATTGTTTCATATGCATAGGAAACAGGTACATCATTAAAGTCTCCGCAGAGTATGATGGGATAAGGGCTGTGGTTCATTTCATCCTTCAAATAAAACGCCTGGGAAGCTCTTTTTATGATCCCATTTTTTATTTTATCAATAATATTAACCGATTCCTCATAATTCTTTTCATTTTTATCAGGTCCCTTGTCCAGGTATTTCTTATTATCTGCAGAAAACTTCAAAGATTGCAGGTGAACATTAAATACGCGTACGGTATCTGTACCAATGAGCACATCTATAAACTGGTAGGTAGAATTATAATCATTGGGATTGTTAACGATTGTTTGCTTTCTAAGAATGGGAAATTTTGAAACAACCAAAATACCATAATGATGTTCCTGGTCAAAGTTATTTTCGATGCGATAGGAATACAGATAATTTTTAAATTTTAAAGTATCCAATATACCCGGAAGATAGTTGATAGCACCTTTATTTTCCCCGGCAACTACTTCCTGGAAACAGGCAATATCCGGGTTATACTGATTAATCAATTCCAGCATCTGGTCTTTCTTTTCAGGATGTTCCTTATGATTCAGGATATTAAAAAACTCTACGTTCCAACTCATAACCCTAAAAGTATTTGTCGGTTTTTCAATAGAAAAAGAAGAAAAATTTAATGGAAAAATACTTTTCACTGCATGAAAAGAAATGATGACAGCCACCACAGAAACCAACGACCATGCAGGTTTGACCAACAACCAAAATAAAAAAAAGAGAATTAAAAAAAATAAAAGGTAGGGTAGTAAGAAAGTAAATAAACTAAAGAACCACCATTTTTCAGGATTGAGGTATTTTACACTTGCGCCCGCTATAAATAAAATCGCAATAACAAAATTGGAAAGAATGAATATCTTTTTAGTAAATCTTCTGATAAAAGGTTTCTTCATTTGCACAAAACAGGCTAAGCAGCTTTTAATTTGACAGGAGTAGTTTGGCTAAAGGTAATAAACACTCGTAGAGAATTCTACTTTAATAGCAAAGATTTAGACAATATTTAGTCAAAAGCATGCTTATTTGTGTTATTCTAAAGATAAAAATTGGTTGAAAAATATAAATTAAAAGTCAGTTTCACCTGCTTTTTGAAGAATGGATTTTTCTTCATCTGATAAATATTGATACCCCTTTTGATTGATCTTGTCAAGGATTTCATCTATTGCCTGCTGAGTGATGATCGGACTTTTTACAAATGGTTTCATGCCGCGGGTATTGTAAAATAATTTATCGCGCGTCTGTTTTTCTATTATTTTCTTTTTATCGGGATTAAAAAGATTCATGAACCAGGAATAAAGATCGTTCATCCAGTTGCTGCCATCATATCCCCGGTTTAAAAATACCACGAAAATATAACCGGCCAGGCCGCCACCAAGGTGAGCAATGTGTACTGCCATACCGCCACCACCTGATACATCAATTAATACATAAATTACAGTGAGCACCCAAAGAGGAATGCCACCGTTCAACATCGGAAATAGTTTATATTTCGGTGCCAGCGTGGTTGCTGCTACTGCAATTGCCATTATCGAAGCATTACATCCCAATAAGCTTGAATACTCAATTCCATCTCTTAGTACCGGTATAGCGTAACTCGCTGCTACAAACAAAATCGCTCCTATTATACCGCCATAAATATAAACCGGAATTATTTTTCTATTTCCCGTCAGGGTTTGTAATATGGAGCCAAATGTCCATAACCAAAGCATGGTAATAAGCATGTAAAAAAATCCTGTGTGTACAAACATATAAGATACCACCGTCCATGGCATGGTGGATAGCGTACTCATTTTCGCAGGCAAAATTACCCATCTCAGTATTTCATAGGAAAATGCTGACCCCGTGGAATCAGACATCAAATAAATAACCTGGATAAGGCCCAGCATGACGAAAATAATACTGTTAACAGCAACCAGTCCCATCAATGCATTATTGTCATCCCCTAAAGAAAATTTTCTTAATTTTCTTTCCAGATATCTTTCTGACTCTCCCATGGTATATTGAATTAAATTCCTTCTGTAAAATTACCAAATTATCACATCATTTCTAAGGATTTAAAAGGATGGTTTTTTATTTTGCCTGTTCCAAATGAACACAAGGATCAAACCCATCACCAGGCCGCCTAAATGTGCAAAATGCGCAATCCCGTCTTTACCTGACAATCCGCCAAAAATATCGATCGCCGCATATGCAACCGCAAGCCACTTTACTTTGATAGGAAATGGAATAGGAATAATATAAAACTCCACATTAGGATAAGTATAGGCAAATGCAGCAATCAATCCCATTACAGCCCCTGAAGCGCCGATCGCACTACTATAGGGCACAAGAAACATCTGGGAAAGGCCGGCTGCAAAGCCACAGGCGAAATAAAAGATGAGAAATTTTTTGGCCCCCCAGCCTCTTTCTAAAACTGAGCCGAACAACCAAAGTGCATACATATTAAAAAGGATATGCAAAAAGCCGCCATGTGCAAACAAGTGGGTGACCAATTGATAAATTTTGAAATTACCGGTATCCACAGAATATAAAGCCAACATGCTGGTAAGCCGTCCGGGATCCATAGGAGAAGCATCAAAAATTTGCTGGGCAATATAAACAATCACATTTATGATAATCAGGTTCAGCACTGCAGGTGTAGAAGACAGCGAAGGTTTAAGAGAATTAAAAGCCATTCAATAAAATATTTTTGTGCAATTTCGGGAAATTGTTCGGTTATTGGATAGAATGCCGTCACAACGCACCACAGGGCGTAATTTTTATAACGCTTTTATGAAAGGTACTTATATTGGGACCATACTATTTTAAAATCATGCGCTACGTTATAATGCTTTGCATAGATATAATCTAAAGAAGAGAGTGTTTTAACCGGCGATTTATTCAGTGCCGCCGTATAACCTGTCACTGTTACAATTCCCTGTTTGATAGGAGGTAGATTTGGCTCATTAAGGGCATAACCTACCCAGGTTTTCTTTTGAAACAAAACCTGTATGGCATGTTTAAAAAATGAAAATGTATTTTTTTTCGTAAAAAAATGAACGGGAAAAGTAATGAGAAAAAGAAACGATGTAAGTATGTCCAGGAGACATTTGAAACGGCGGTGATGTGGATCAGACAAATTGAATTTTTGTTTCACCGAAATATATTCACCTGAAACATCTTTACTATTACTTCCAATAATTGATCTGCCACCCCTTGCATAAAACCTGGCGCCAAAGCCTGCAGGAAGGCCTGGAAGTAATTCGATTACCTCTTTAAAAGAAAGCTCGCCCTCACAAAAGATAATTTCATTCTCCGAAACTAATTTAGGAGGAGAAGGAATCATTTTTAGACTTTGCGATGAATGGTTGATAGTTATCCGTTGAAGGACACTTCTCTTGGCGCCACTTGTTTTTAAAAGAAGTTTTACCTTATTAAATTCATTTTGATTACCGACAATCAGTGTCTGAATAGTATCGTCGCTTGCTGCATGACTGATAGTTTTACTTTTTAATAAATAAATTCTTACCAGGGAAAGCAGTAAATAAGCGAAGAGAGAGCCGGCAATTAAAACGAGCCTCGAATAATTGTAGGAGGTAGGCAATATTGCATAAACAGAAAGTATAAGTGGTATGGCAATAATAACCGATAAATTCAATTTTGATTGCTTAAACCCATTATCATATAATCCTGAGAAATAGGCGGAGATCATGAAAAGAAATGTAAGTACTGGATATGCCATTAAATAAATTGGCTGCGGTACCCCTAAATTATATCCCAGGTAAACTTCCACCAGCTTCTTTGCTATGATGAACCCGGCTAAAATCAAAATTCCGTCTATTACAGGTAAACCAACCCATTTCAAAAAACGAAAAATGGCTGAAATGCCTGCACGTATCCATATGGCGGTCTGGATGAAAAAATTAAACAGCCAGGCTTTTTTATCCCCGTAATGTTTTTTGACAAAGATGCTCATGGCAGAATAGAACATTTTCACATAATTCAGGCTGCCCTTTTTTGTGCTTTCACCTTTGAAATGTATTATAGCACTTTCGGAAAAATAGTAGTTTTTAAACCCCGCTTTTTGAATCCTGTAGCTAAGATCTACATCCTCACCATACATAAAAAAATCTTCATCGAATCCTCCGGTTTCATTGATAATGCTGCGCGGCACCATGATAAAAGCGCCAGCCAGCACATCTACTTCGTGGTTGAGATTGTTATCTAAAAACCCAAGGTGATATTTGGAAAAAACAGGAGAACGTGGAAATAGCGAAGCAAATCCGGTCAGCTTAAAAAAAGAGGTAAGTGGCGAAGGAAAAGCGCGTTTACTTTCCTTTAAAAAATGACCGGCGCCATCAATCATTTTTATCCCGAGTGCCGCCAGGTTATTTTTGGATTTTAGAAAATCAATACACTTTTTAAAACAATCTTCCGGCACCAAAGTATCAGGGTTCAGTATTAAAATGTAGTCGCCTTTTGATAATTTTATAGCCTGGTTATTTGCTTTTGCGAATCCTATATTTTCATTGTTCCATATAAATTGGACATCTTTGAATTTTTCCGGCAGGAAATTCATGCTATCGTCTGTAGAGCAATTATCGACAACGATTATTTCGCCTTCAATTGATTTCATTGCTTTCCTCACTGAAAGCAGGCATTGCTCCAAAAAGAATTTTACATTAAAATTAATTATGACAACAGTTAATTCCATAAACGCAGAATAGTGCAACTTATAAAATTAAAACCAATCTTTGCACATGCAAGAAACATTAATAGCAGCGCTGAAAGCGGGAGCGGCTGAAATCGAAAAGTTTTTCAATGGAAAATTTAAGATCAGTAATAAAGAAGGCGTAAATAACCTTGTAACAGAAGCTGACTTCGCATCTGATAATGCGATACGCAAAGTAATAAAATCTGCCTTTCCTGATCATGGAATTGTAAGTGAGGAAAGCGATGAAAAAACTACCCAAACTGATTACAGATGGATCGTTGATCCAATAGACGGCACTATCAATTTTGCCAATGGAATACCTATTTGTTGTGTGAGTATCGGCCTGGAATATAAGAGAGAAATGCTGTTGGGTGGCGTATATAATCCATTGATGAATGAATTATTTTTAGCAGAAAAAGGAAAAGGAGCTACACTAAATGGCAAGATTATTTCAGTGAGTTCAAAAGCAGACCTGGCCACCAGTTGCCTGGTAACAGGCTTTCCTTATACTTACCTTGACCAGCCAAATGGCCCGTTAGAAATTTTTTCTAGGTTAATCAGAAGAGGCATTCCGGTACGCCGGTTGGGTAGCGCGGCTTTGGATCTTTGTTGGGTGGCAGATGGTCGTTTTGATGGCTTTTATGAACACCAATTATATGCCTGGGATAGTGCAGCAGGATTTTTGATCGTAGAAGAAGCCGGCGGCAAAGTGACAAATATGAAAGGGCAGAAATACTCTCCTTTTGAATTTGGATTGGTCGCTACGAATGGGAGAATTCATGAGGAGCTGTTGAAGGAAATGTGATAATGGACAATGGATAATGGATAATGAATAATTGATAATTGATAATGTACACCGATAATTATCGGGATGATAATTGATAAATTAAATTAATGATAAAGCTTTAAATTATTTGCTCATAGCTCATAGCTTATTGCTTATCACTTACAACTTCTTAACTTATATAACCCATGGAAAATAACCTCCCCCGTACCGAAGTATCTACTCTTGGTGAATTTGGCCTGATAGATCACCTTACGAAAAATAATGAAATCAGGAATGCTACCACCATCTTATCTGTTGGTGATGATGCCGCTGTGCTGGATCATTTTGGCAAACAAATAGTGGTAACCACCGATATGCTGGTGGAAGGAATTCACTTTGACCTCATGTATACACCGATGAAACATTTGGGTTATAAAAGTGTCATCGTAAACCTTAGTGATGTGTATGCAATGAATGCCACACCACAGCAAATAACCATGAGCATCGCTTTCAGTAATCGTTTTAGTGTAGAAGCTTTGGATGATTTCTATGAAGGTGTATACGCTGCCTGTGAAAAATACAACGTTGATTTAATCGGCGGCGATACTACATCTTCCCAAAAAGGGTTTATCATAAGTGTAACTGCGATTGGCGAAGTTGCCCCGGGTAATTTTGTTACAAGAAGTGGCGCCAAAAAAGGAGATCTTGTTTGTGTCAGTGGTGATTTAGGTGGTGCTTTTTTAGGGCTTACCTTATTAGAAAGAGAAAAAAAAGTTTATCTGGAAACCAAAGGTGTACAACCTGATTTGGAAGGCCAGGATTATATCGTGAGAAGAATTTTAAAACCAGAGGCCAGAAAAGATATAATCGAATTTTTTGCCGCCAACAATATCATGCCTACCTCAATGATAGATATCAGCGATGGACTTAGCAGTGAACTGTTGCACATTTGCAAACAAAGCGAAGCCGGTTGTGTATTATATGAGGACAAAATTCCTGTGAGTGAACTGGCTCGCCAATTTGCCTATAAATTAGAAATTGATCCCACCGCATGTGCATTAAGTGGTGGAGAGGATTATGAACTATTATTTACTGTTGACCAAAAAGACCATAATATTATTTCTAAAAACAATTTGATAAGCGTAGTAGGATATATCACAGAAATAGAAAAAGGAAATGTAATTATTACCAAAGGCGGCAGTACACATACACTTACTGCGCAAGGTTGGAACCCGATTGCCGTAAAATGATCAATCAAAATAATGCAGAGTGAATTAGATTGGTTTTTAAGATCACTGCGGAAAAATGGAATGAGGGTATGGTTAAATACTTATTTTAATTGGTTGCAGTTATTGTTACAGTCATTGGATATAAAAAGTGATTCCCCGGCCCTGGCAATGAATGTCACAAAGGATTTCGGGCTGCACACCAATATCGGGCAACGATGGATTACAAAGCCATACGAGGGCAAATACATTGGGCTTTTATTCCCGATAGAAGAAGATGAGACTTTGTTCTATTGTAAACTGCATTTTTATTTTGGGACTAATAATGTGAGAACGGTAAAATTTGTTTTGCATGCGTTAAAGGAAAATGAACAGCCATCCCAAAAATTATTTACCCTGTGGCACAGCGCCTGCAAAGCAGAATTAGACCGCACAACAAAATCAGGTTACAAAAGATTTCACAGTGACCTATTTTATGAGACAGTGATGAATAATGAATTGAGAGAGGAGATTTTTGCTGAGGCATTTTCTGAGAATTGTAAAGAATCTCCATTCATGGAGTGATAAGGTTTTTTTTGAGTTCTTTGCAATTACTTTAGCAAAATTTCAGCGCTGTCAGACCGTTTAGAGCTGTGCTTCCTCTCCTTTTTGATCATATGTCCCGATTTCTAGGGAAAGCTGGGGTGAGCCTACTAAAGAAGATTTTTAGATTTATAATTTTTAAGAAAAATCTTCTGCAATTTTTAATTCACTTTTTGAAAAGTGATCAGATGATTTTAATATTCCAGGACATGAAATAAACTTTCCAAAAGATTCTTTAATTCTCTTTGGCGTCCGGGTCAGAACTTTCAAAAACCCATGAAGTTTATTTTCCCCTTCTTTCAAAATTATTCAACCAATAGAAACAGCGTTTTTAGAACGGAGAGGTTTTTGTTATAGTAAATAAAAGTAAGCATCGATACAAACCAATTACTACAAAAAACCGATCTCTTCCGATAAAAAATAAAATGATGAATAAAAAGTTGTTGAACCCATTGATCCTCTTGATTACAATTCTTTCTTTTTCTTGTAATAATTCCGGTAAAAATAATAAACCGGCAAAAACAATGGCTGCCATGAATATTCACGAAGAATCAGTCACTTACTCTTTAAATGGCAAAGAATATAAGGCACTTTTTGCCTATGATGAAAACCGTAAAGGTATAAGACCGGCAATTATTGTAGTTCCTGAATGGTGGGGATTAAATGATTACGCAAAAAGCAGGGCAAAGCAATTGGCGGAACTGGGATACGCTGCCATGGCCATTGATGTTTACGGAGGAGGCAAAATAGCCGCTGATCCAAAAGAGGCACAAGAACTTACCACTCCATTTTATAAAGATCCAACACTGGCAAAACCTATCATTGATGCAGCCATCAATAAAATAAAGATGATGCCTCATGCAGATCCTTCTAACATTGCTGCAATCGGGTATTGCTTTGGAGGTGGACTTGTTTTAAATGCCGCTAAATTAGGTGCAAATTTAAAAGGGGTAGTAAGCTTTCATGGTTCATTAAAAGGAGTAACGCCAAATAAAGATTTGATAAAAGCAAAAATATTAGTTTGCCATGGCGCTGCTGACCAGTTTGAAAATCCAAATGTAGCACAGTTTAAAAAAGAAATGGATAGTGCACATATTGATTATATTTTTAAAGAATATGCAGGCGCTACTCACGCATTCACTAACCCTGATGCAACGGAAGTTGGAAAAAAATTCAATATGCCAGTTGAGTATAATGCTGCAGCAGATAAAGCTTCATGGAATGATATGAAAGATTTTTTCAAAAATATATTTGGGAAGTAGGTTGAAGGTTTCAGGTATTAGGTTGTAGGTTGTAGGTTGTAGAAGTTTAAGGATTACAGCGTTAAACCCATAGGTAGCCTTCAATTCACCCAAAATCCAGCTCCATCTGCATAACTGCTTTCCTTATTTTACGAGAGGAATTCTCAGTATCTTTCAATTCGTACACTTTTGATTCTTCATATCTTGACGCAACGATTATCTCCACTCCGCAAGCACAATCATTGAACAACCTGGAAACAAGATCAGGGCAATTATTATTTTTTGACAGATGTGCCAGGAAAAGATATTTCATAAATGGCGGCCGGTGATTTTGAAAAATTTCCAATGCCTGTGCATTCGAGAGATGTCCGTTTCCGCCGCTGATCCGTTTCTTTAAATGATAAGGGTAATTTCCATTCACCAACATGGTAGTATCATAATTGGATTCTAAAAATGCCGCATGGCATTTTTGAAAATGTGAAATAAGATGGATACAGGGAGTACCTATGTCTGTGAAAACACCCACATTCATTTCATTACATGAAATACTGAATGAGTAAGGATCACAGGCATCATGTCTTTTTGGAAATGAAGTAATAGAAAGATTGCCGATTTGTATCTTTTCATGAGCCTCAAAATAAACAACCAACTGTTTCTCCAATGCTATCCGGCCATTATCTAACGTTTTCTTTGTGATATAAACCGGCAGCTGGTATTTTTTTGAAAGGTTAGAAAGGCCTTTAATGTGGTCAGAATGTTCATGAGAAATAAAAATACCTTTTATCGTTCGCATATTTAAATTCAGCCTGGCCAAACGCTTTTCAATTTCCTTGCAGGAAATGCCGGCATCAACCAAAACAGCTTCTGTTTCATTTCCAATATAATAGCAGTTACCATTGCTTCCCGAATTTAAAGAGGTAATAAATAAAGACATTGGTACAAAGGAAAAACATTTTCCTAAATAAATTAGCATATTAACGAATGAATTTATTCGCAATTAATTATACCAATTTTTAAAAATGAAATAAATGATGCAAATAATATTTCCGGTTCGCCCCTTCTATTTTAGCAGCCTGTTCTATGTTCACAAATTTCTATCACAGAAATGGCAGAACTTTAAATAAAATTGATACTTTTAGCAATAAAGATTTTAAGTTTAATAAGAAAAATAAATTCTCGGTGATTCTTCACAGATCGACTTTATAATTCATGGTTAAACGAAAAAACATTCAATCATTCAAAATAAAAAATAAAAAATGGAAACAAAAGATGACATCAAAATTCATGAAGAACCTATTACCTTTTCTTTAAATGGCAAAATGCATATTGGCTATTTTAGTTATGATGAAAACCAAAAAGGAACAAGGCCGGGAATTCTTGTCGTACCCGAATGGTGGGGATTAAATGACTATACCCGCAGCCGGGCAAAGCAGTTGGCTGAATTAGGTTATGCGGCTATGGCCATAGATATTTATGGTGGCGGCGAGCAAGGCAACACGCCACCGACAGCATTGGCATTGGCTACTCCTTTTCACCAAAATCCTGCCCTTGGTAAACCAATTATAGATGCTGCTATTGACAAATTAAAGTCTATGCCTCATGTAGATGCAGCCAACATCGCAGCAATTGGTTATTGCTTCGGTGGCTATATCCTTTTAAATGCAGTAAAGTTAGGCGCAGATCTGAAAGGAATGGTGAGCTTTCATGGCGGATTACAGGGCGTGCCACCAAATAAAGATTTGATTAAAGCCAAAATATTGGTTTGCCATGGCGATGCCGATGAGTATGATAATCCACATTTACCAAAATTCAAACAAGATATGGCTGATGCAAATATCGACTATGATTTAAAAGTGTATGCCGATGCCACTCATGCATTTACTAACCCGGTTTCAACAGAGAAAGGAATTGAATTCAATATTCCAATCGAGTATAATGAAGCCGCGGATAAAGATTCATGGAATGATATGAAAGTTTTCTTCAAAGTTGTATTTGGCAAATAAGTCTAACCAATGCATTTCATAAAATTCAGCCCAGTTTGAATAATCACTGGGCTCAATTTTGGCAGTAAACTTTTAGCATCCTTCAATTCATACACCTTTGTTTGGTACTTCTTAAAAGAAAAGCAAGCCGCTTTCTTAAATTCGCAATTATCTATTGATTTTTCAAATAGTTTTCAACCTCAAAAACAATTAATAAATAACCTAAGCAATTTATCGTAACACTTAACTGGGTAAGAATAAAATTAAATGATTATTCATCTAAGTATTTTCATAGTTAATCTCTTACCGAAATTTCGATTTACAATATATTTATTGCCGTAATTAATCTCTGATAAAGTGGATGCATGTCCAAAAAAAACATAATACAGTTTCAGTGTATCCTCATTTCTGGCTGTTCACTAAAAAAACCGGTAATTCTTCCATTTTTTGATCCCATAAAAATGTTGCCCTGAGCTTGATTTAAATAAATCCATGCTAGATTTAGAAAGGAATTTTTCGTGACTATAAAATATAATGGTATAATACTGATAAATGGTTGGTAAAATCCTT
>JBDTEF010000049.1:0-6803 GCA_039922615.1 Ginsengibacter sp. | reverse complement strand
CCTTACGAAACAGCATTGGCAAGCACAATGGTGGATGTGATCATGAATCATAAACTGGATCTTTTACATGTTCATTATGCCATACCTCACGCTTCGGCAGCCTATATGGCCAGGCAGATACTGTTGAAAAATGGAATGGATATTCCGGTTATTACCACACTCCATGGTACCGATATTACGTTGGTTGGAAGGGATAAGACTTATTCTCCCGTGGTTACTTTTTCTATGAATGAAAGTGCGGCACTTACTGCTGTATCCAACAATTTACGTGATGAGACTTACAGCAATTTCAAAATTGAAAAAGAAATAGATGTCATTTATAATTTTGTAGATGCCAAGCGATTTAATAAAAAACCACTTACGCCTTTTAAGCAGGTAATAGCGCCCAACGGTGAAAAAATTTTCTTACATGCTTCTAATTTTAGAAAAGTAAAAAGGGTCGAAGACGTCGTACATGTATTTGAAAAAGTAAATCAAATTATTCCCTCTAAATTATTATTTGTTGGAGATGGCCCCGAACGGTCAAACGTTGAAGGGCTTTGCCGTGAAACGAGTGCATGCAAAGACATTCGATTTTTAGGCAGACAGGAAGAAATGGAAGATATATTGGCTATTACAGACATGTTCATTTTACCAAGCGAATATGAAAGTTTTGGATTGGTGGCATTGGAAGCCATGGCAGCAGAGGTACCAGTGATCTCTACCAATGTAGGTGGCCTGCCGGAAATAAATATCAATGGCGTCACGGGATTTTTAAGTAATGTGGGTGATATTGAAGATATGAGCAATAATATTATTAAAATACTCTCTGATCCACCGGCATTCGAACAAATGAAAAAGAATGCACTTGCACAGGCACAAAAATTTGATATTGAAAACATAGTACCTCAATACGAAAGATTGTATGAAAGAGTTCTGTCAGAAAAAGTACTGGCAGTTTAAAGATCTTCTTATCAATTGAAGATTAAAATTCAGGTTACTTCTCGTAAATGAAAGTTCCGGACGAAAAGCAAACTTTCATTTGAATACAAAAATAAAACGCCAATCTACTTTAAAATTTAAAGAATGCCTTTAAAAAAAAATAAGAGTCAAGCACAAATAGAGCTGGATGAATTTCGTAAAACAGGGATAGCCTATTTTTCAGAAGCAGATATGGAAATGGACTGCTCAGAATTTAATTCTTCTGTAGGTGATAGGGAAATATGTGTAAAAGACCACCTGTTGGCGAATGAAAAATTTATTTCACCAAAACAACCTTGCTAAATTCAATTAATTGAATGGCAAATTAATCAAATAAAAGATTATCACTAAACTGATTATTTTCATTTAAGGGAACCCAACCAATGACTAACAGGCAAATTTTTCTAAATCACATCGGACAAGCATCACCTGATCCGTTGGCCTTAGAAATATTGACTGCAAAGGGTTCTATTCTTTATGATGTAAATGGGAAAGAATATATTGATCTCATTGGCGGAATAAGTGTTTGCAATATTGGGCATGGTAATCAGGAAGTGATCAATGCCATTAAAAAGCAGGCAGAAGAATATACCCACGTAATGGTTAACGGAGAATTTATATTATCTCCGCAAACATCTTATGCAAAATTGCTTACCGATAATTTACCGACTTCATTGAATTGCGTCTTTTTTACAGCTTCAGGTACTGAGGCAACTGAAGGGGCAATGAAATTAGCAAAAAGATTTACCGGGAGAACACAAATAGCTGCCTTCAAAAATTCTTATCATGGAAGTACGCAGGGTTCCTTAAGTATTGTAGGAGATGAATACTGGCGCAATGCTTTCCGGCCATTATTGCCGGATATTCTGCACCTGGAATTTAATTCATTTAAAAGTATCGATGCCATCACTAACCGCACAGCGTGTGTAATAGCAGAAACAATTCAATCAGAAGCCGGTGTAAATGTGCCGGATAAAGAGTGGATGCAGGCCCTGAGAAATAAGTGTAATGACACAGGAACATTGATGGTCTTAGATGAAATTCAATGTGGGTTTGGAAGGAATGGCACTTTATGGGCCTTTGAGCAATTCGGCGTGGTTCCTGATATTTTATTATTAGGAAAAGCGTTAGGAGGCGGAATGCCAATGGGCGCATTTATTGCTGACAAAACAATAATGGACTCATTTACAGGCAACCCTGTTTTAGGCCATATTAATACATTTGGCGGACACCCGGTTTGTTGCGCTGCGGGAAAGGCAGCAATGGAATTCTTATTGGCAGAAAATATTGTAGAACCAGTTTTTGAAAAAGAAAGATTATTTCACCAGGAACTTGATATTTCAAATTTAAAGAGTATTCAAAGCAGGGGACTCATGCTGGCACTGGATTTTCATATAGTGGAACAAACCCGTGCCATAATTGATAAGCTTATAGAAAATGGTGTCCTCGCAGATCGGTTTCTATTTTCTTCCCTTGGATTAAAACTGGTACCACCGCTTACCATTAGCAATGAAGAAATAAAAACAGCGTGTAAAATCATCAACAAAGTACTTTCAGAAAATATTTCCTGATATGAGGTTCCTCCGATCATTGTCATTTGCTTTTAATGGAATAAAAAATAGCCTGTTAACTGAAAAAAATTTCAGGATACAATTTTTTATCAGCTTGTTGGTAATAGCAGGAGGATTGTATTTTCGAATTAGTCATTCAGAATGGGTGGAAATTCTTCTTTGCATATCCCTTGTTTTAAGTCTTGAAATGATAAATTCCTCTATTGAAAGAATAGGAAATTTTATATCCCCACATCAACATGAAGCCATAAAAAAAATAAAAGATATCGCTGCAGGTGCTGTCCTGGTTTCCACGATTTTTTCAATTATTATTGGTTTTATTATATTTTTCCCGAAAATCAGTGACCTTTTATGAAGACGAAAATCTAATTAATTTCTAACACTAATTATTGTTTCTTTTAAAATTTAGGGAGCAAAGATTAAAAACTTTTAAAGTTAATCTGCAAAAATATAGAGCCCCGCTTATTTCAATGGTTAATAGGAGAAGTCAGAATTACTTCAATCCTACTCTTCAAAATAAACCCTTTTCACTCTCTGTGATATACTGGTCAATATTTCATATGGAATAGTATGCGCCCATCCGGCTAATAATTGAACAGGCAATTCTTCTCCAAAAACCATTACCTGATCGCCTTCATGTACATTTTCAATACCAGTAATATCCAGCATTGTCATATCCATACACACATTTCCGATAACGGGTGCAAGCTTACCTGACACCAACATTTTTCCAATTCCATTTCCAAGACTTCTGGCATATCCATCAGCGTAGCCTAATCTTACGGTCGCGATACTACTATCTCTATAGAGTTTCCCTTTTCGGTTATAACCAACAGTGTCGTTCGCTTTTACTTTTTTTATCTGGGAAATGGTGGTATTTAATGTAGACACATTTTTCAGGTTTTTCTGCATGGATTCATTGCTCTCAATACCATACAAGCCAATACCAAGGCGCACCATATCCATTTCTAATTCCGGAAATCTACCAATTGCAGACGTATTTGAAATGTGTTTCAGAAAGGTATATGGCAAATGTGCCTGCAATGCAGAAGCACAATTTTGAAAAGCATGAAACTGCTGCAATGTAAATTTATCTTCACTTTCATCGTCACTCGCCACCAGGTGAGTAAATACACTTTTTATCCACAGAAATTTATTGTAAGAAATAATTTGTTTTAATTCTACGAGGTCATCTTCACTAAAACCCAGGCGATGCATTCCTGTATCTATTTTTAGGTGAACAGGATAATTGCTGATTTCATTTTTTACCAAATAGTCAATAAATGCATGCAGAATTTTAAATGAAAATAATTCCGGTTCTAGATTATTATTCACAATAGCATCAAAACCATTTTCATTAATATTCATCACCATTATTGGTAAAGAAATTCCTGCTTTGCGCAAGTCAACTCCTTCATCAGCATAGGCTACAGCCAGGTAATCGACTTTATTGAATTCTAATACTGAAGCAATTTCATGGCTGCCACTTCCATAAGAAAATGCCTTTACCATACACATCAATTTTGTTGATGGTTTTAGTATTTGTTTATAGGTTTTTAAATTAGAAAGCAGGTGACTTAGATTAATGGAAAGTACTGTCTCATGTACTTTTTCTTCCAGTAAATGACTAATCTTTTCGAAAGCAAACTTGCGCGCACCCTTGATCAAAATAGTTTCATCATGAAATAGATGAAATGGAAAATTGTTTAAGAATTCCTGCGTGTCGTTAAAAAATGAACAATTTGGCAAAGCAGAAAATGCTTCCCTGTTTGCGGAAATCTCTTCGCCTATTCCAATTAATTGATCGATCTGGTGCTGTTGAAATAGTGAGGATACCGCATCATATAAAATTCCAGGTTCAATTCCTGATTGCAAAATATCAGAAAAAATAACTGTTTTTCGGCTATGATGCTTTTGCTTTTTTAAAAAGTCAATCGCAATACTTAAAGATTGCAAATCATTACTGTAGCTATCATTGATAATCGTACACCGATTGATACCAGGCTTTATTTCCAAACGCATCGCCACTCCTTCCAGGGCTCCAAATCCACTTAAATTCTTCTCTGCATTTTTTCCCAAAATACATAGAACACATAAACAATGGATCGCATTTTCGATTGATGCATTATCAGTAAATGGAATAGAAATAGAAAATGGTTTACCGTGAAAAATAACTTCTATTACTGATTTCAGATCTCCCCTTTCAATGGACGATATTCTTACATCATTTTGCTCACCATTACCCCACGTAAATAATTTTAACGATGGATGTGCTTTTTGAAAAAGAGTTATATCATCAAAAATAGTTTCATCATTTGAACAAACAATCAACATTTTCGCTTGCTGAAACAACAATAATTTTTCATCAAGCTTATGATGTCTGCTTTCAAATCCTTCATCATGTGCATTACCTACATTCGTTAATATCCCTATCGTTGGTTGAATGATTCTTTGTAAATTCTCCATCTCTTCCGGCATAGAAATGCCCGCTTCAAAAATCCCAAGATTATTAGATGGCAAAATATTTAAAACACTTAGCGGAACACCAATTTGGGAATTGTAACTTTTGGGGCTTCTTACAATAGAATACTCATGGTTCAGTAACTGAAAAAGCCACTCTTTTACAACTGTTTTTCCATTACTTCCGGTAATGCCGATTACAGGCAAATCAGTAAATTCATGACGGTGATGTATGGCTAATTTTTGCAAAGCATCTACAGTATTTTCTACCTGAATTATATTAGCTCCGGGAAATAAATCAAGATCAATATGCTTACTATCTGCCAGAAAATTTCTGACACCTTTTGCATACAGTGATTGCATAAATACAGCAGCCTTATCGTCCCTGGAATTAATAGAAAAGAAAACAGTTGATGCCGGAAATAGTATCCTTCTGCTATCTAATGAAAGATAATGCAGTGTTGAATCTCCTGGATCTTCTTTAATCAGTATCCCCCCGGTAAAACCAGCTAACTCATGGATAGTATAATGGATATTTACATTCACTTTTTATCGTTCAATTTTTTTAAATCCTGGGTATTCCGATAAATAGAATATAGAATAGAACCACCCAGGCATAGTACAATTGCGCCTAAAGAAACGCTGATAGGAAGATGGATGCCAAAATAAGAAATCAACATTTTTACGCCAATAAAAATGAGGATAATGGCAATTCCTTCTTTCAGGTATTTGAACTTTTCTACAGCACCTTTTAATAAAAAAAACAAGGATCTTAAACCTAACACTGCAAAAATATTGGAGGTATAAATCAACATCTTATTTTGGGTAATCGCAAAAACGGCTGGTATGGAATCAAGCGCAAAAACAATATCTGTTGCCGCCAGCATGATAAGCACAACAAACAGCATAGTATAATGCTTTTTGCCCTCAATCATCATCACAAATTTTCCATTTGGCCTCTCCTGCGTAAGCGGCAAAAATCTTTTCAGGATCCTATAGATTGAATTCTTTTTCGGGTCAAATTCATGATCATCTTTTACAAAAAACATCTTAACACCTGTATATAACAGGAAGAATCCAAAAATATATAAGATCCAATGGAATTCTTCAATCAGCACTATTCCTACAGAAATAAAAATTACGCGTAAAATAATTGCCAACAAAATTCCCAGCAATAAAACCCTGTTGGCATGCCTTTCTTCCACATTAAAAAAAGAAAAAATGAGTATGAAAACAAAGATATTATCAATGCTTAAGCCCCACTCCATCAGGTAAGCGCTTATATATTCCAGGGCATCCCTCTGACCATCTTCCAGCCAGACAAAAACAAAAAACCCAAGCGCAAGACCTACCCAAAAAAGTGTTTGAAAAAATGCCTGTTTAATAGAAATGGAATATCCCTTTTTACTTAATAAGCCAAGGTCGAATACCACAGCAACTACCAATACAATTCCAAAAACAATATACGTCCATGCTGTTGCTGTCATAATAATGTAAGTATAAAGAAAAAAACGTACTTTATAACTTAGTATGATTATTTATTTGTTGGTTGAAAAGAATTTTACATCTAACCTAAGGTCAAACTATTCAGAAAATCAACTTTATAATTTTCTAATCTTTCGGTTAGAGAAATATGACCTCAGTACCAGGCTTTCAACCTTAATAGAAAATCAAAAGATAATTCATCAATAGTATTATCTTTTTTAGATTTTGAAATTAAGATAATAAGATCTCTAAAATATTAAACAACTTACATCTACTAAGGTTTAATAAAAATAAAAACTAACTCCCAGAATTTAACGAAAAACTATT
>JBDTEF010000048.1:0-4372 GCA_039922615.1 Ginsengibacter sp. | reverse complement strand
TCTGCTCCATCTACCGGCAACATGCTTTCCCCGTCGCTTGCTTTTTTAAAATCATCAAGGTTAATTTGATTCCTGAAACCTTCCCAATCAGCTGTATTATTTGTTTTGTTGATTGAATAGTTTTGGGTCGAATCAATGGCTAATGAAAAATGAATGATGATAGAATCCCTGGTGATTTTAAAATAACTGTAGCTTCCCTGCCTGCCACCTAAAGTAGTCACTTCTACCTGTACGATTTTCTCTGATGCATTATCCCCGGCAACAATTTCGGAGGTGCTATTTTTTTTAATCGTTGGCGAGCAACCCGCAACTAATAAGGAAAAGAAAAGAAAATATTTTATCATCCTCGTGACCGTTTAAATGAAATTAATTGAATAAAACTATTTTAAAACTGCAATTAGCTTTTGAAAAAGAAAAGATTTTTTGCAATACCATTTAGGAGAGACTGTTATAAAAAAAGCAGTAAAATATTACCAGCCACCTCCTCCGCCGCCACCACCACCGCCGCCAGATGAGCCACCACCGCTGCTTCCACTACTCCAGCTGCCGCCGGAAGAACTACTGCCGGAAGAAGAACTTCTTGACGGAGGTTTTTCCGAAGAGCTCTGAAACACACCCGCCATTCCATGCGTCATCTGGTGCAAAGAATTATTCTGAAATGTATCTGGACCAGAATACCAGTTAGATACATAGGGTTCTTCGCTGGTGAGAGAAAGTACATCACGGAATTTTTTACCCCAGATTTTTTCTACACCCAATGCCAATGCATACGGAAGCATTTTTTCAAAATGCTCCGGCGTCATTTTAGGAGGATTAAAAAATTGCAATTGATCTTCTTCCACTGCGCCGAGATACATTTTAAAACCTTCTATTTCTGTGCGAATGGCAATTTTTTCGATCGTTGGTTTCCTGATTAAATAACGATAGGCGAAAAATAATATAACGAGGATGGTTGTGAATAAGGATACCACTTTTGTATTGTAGGTAAGATCAGTATTGTCCATAAACAAAATCGCAACAGACATACAGCACATCATCAATAAAACGCTCTTGTAAATTATGCCAAAGTTTGGATTTCTACCAAAGAATGAAGCAAATACGAATACAGGAATACATAGAAATCCTGATATTATAATTAAGCCGCCGGTAAGGAAGAAACTGTAAAAACTATCACCCACATTATAAAAGCCGACACTTATCCAAAATCCTATAAGTAAAAAGAAAGGTATCCATAAATGCCTTGAATTTGTTTCGTCTTCCAGCAATTTCTTATCAGTTTCAAAGTGTTTTTTGAAATTAGTAAATGCCGCAGCAAACTTACTGTTGTACTTTCCGGTAGCAGTTATACTACCAGTATCTTTTGCAAAAAGATTGCCCATAATAGCCGCTTCCTCATCTTCCATTTTTACATTGGAAGGCGCTTTTAATTGGGTGAGTTTGTAATTGATGGTATTGCTATCTTCAATTTTTAAATATCCTTTCACCGCCAGGTTGATGACAGAAATGGTAAAAAAATCTTCATCATATTCACCTTTATTCAACATGGCAATGTGTGCCGGAGATAGATTTCGTGGCGGAGAATATTGTGCAACTACAGCAGGTTTTTCAGGATCTTTGCCATATTTTATCCAGGAATAGATCATGTAAATTATCACCAGTAATAAAAATACAGAGGATAGAACGATCCCATAATTCATTTTATACCAGGATGGTGGCGGAGGTTCGTGAACAATTCCTTTCGGAAATGCTGCTGCTATTGTGAGTCCTTCATTGGCAGACAAGTTATATGCGACAAACGAAATGGTGTGGTTCCCTATATTGCTGTATTCGCAATTTTTTTCTGTAGCACCTTCAGGACCGGTATAACACGATGCCTGTAATATTTCACCATTTCCCGGAGAAGTAAAATCACATGTAGCGGTGTCTATGTTTAGGTTCCAGCCATTTCCGGTAACGTTCCAATACAACTCATCATAATCTTTGAAAAATCCAACCTGGCCTGTGGCCTTGTAATTGATATTATACTCATGCTCTCCATTTTCCAGGAAAACATCTGCTTCGCCTACGCGAATTTCCAACTCCCCGGATTTATAAGATGTTTTAAATACAGCTGGCGCACCATCCTGTAGCACAGTTATATCACTGAAATCTAATTTTATATTTTTGCCTTCTACATCTTTCCGGCTGGTAGGAATATTTCTGAAAATGCCCCTTTGAAAAATATCTCCTTCAGCTAAAATTTTTATGTGTTCAGTTACCTGGATGATGCCATTGGTGTCTGTAGTGATGTTGGTTTTAAAATAAATTAGCCTTTCCTGCCCTTTGGCTCCGCAGCATAAGAAAAACAGGAAGAGAAAAGTAACATTGATATGCCTCATAATTTTTTAAAAATTCATTATCGGAATATTTACGGATAATTTGGTAACGAAAAAATGATTTTTTTAAAGATAACCATATGAAGCAAAATATCACGGAGAAACTGATTCAATTGAATATTAATTTTTCAATGAACAGTTTTAATTGGTTTAAGTCTCTTTCATGTTATCATAAAAGTTGATAATTGTCTTTACCATAAAAATAGTTTGGTAGTACTTCTGGTTTGGAAATTGAGTTGTCTGCATTACAATACCTGCATTAGCCTGGAACTTAAATTT
The DNA here is from genome assembly GCA_039922615.1 of Ginsengibacter sp. Taxonomy (GTDB): domain Bacteria; phylum Bacteroidota; class Bacteroidia; order Chitinophagales; family Chitinophagaceae; genus Ginsengibacter. The sequence goes on along the minus strand of JBDTEF010000048.1, from coordinate 1,718 downwards.
CAATATTTTAAAGAAAAGTAAAAAGCTGTTGGCGGGGTACCAACAGCAATATGGAAGCGTTCTTCACGTAAATTAGAAATTTTATAATTAACTCAAAGCTTTCATCCAGTTAGTAATAAACTTACCCGTAAAATCTGCCAATTCTAAATCAGCAAACATATGTTCCGTATTAACCTAACAAATCGATCACTTTGAATTAAGATTGTGGATTTGTCGCCCACACGGTGGCTTCAGTTATAAAACCCACATCATTCATTTGTAACATGCTTAGGATAGTATGTGCAATTTCGATAGGTTTTAATTTACTCTCAGTATCTTTTGATTCATCAGGTATATTGCCACCAAATTCCGTGATTACCTCACTTGGATTTACCATCATTACCCGAACATTATGCTTGCGCAATTCTGCCCGCCAGCACTCTGTAAGTCCTACCAGCGCAAACTTACTACTACAATATGCACTGCCATTTACAAATCCTTTGTGACCTGCTGTAGAAGCGATATTGATGATGTTCCCGGTATTTTCTTTGATGAAATGTTTGGCGGCTTCGCGACCTGCCACCATGGCTCCTAAAACATTGGTCTCCCAAATGTTTCTAAAATCCTCCGATTTTAATGATGACAATGGGGCAAAAGTTCCGATGCCTGCATTGTTGATCAATACATTTAAGCCATTCATTTTCTCAATTGCAAAAGATACCAAATCAATCATTTCATCTTCGTTTGCCACATCGGTTTGTTTACCAGGTACCCCGAGTTCTTGGCAAGCTTTATCCAATTTTTCTTTGTGGCGCCCGCAAATAGTTACGGTCGCGCCGTGTTCTTTTAACAATTTAGCAGTTGCGTAGCCTAAGCCACTGGTGCCGCCGGTTATTAAAACTTTAGCTTCATTAATATTCATAATTATTAGTGTTTTATTCTACATTTTATTATTGAAAAAATGTTGATTTGTTCATTCTTTGAATGTTTTTTCAAACAGGTAATGATAATTCGTAATTATTTACTAAGTATCATAAACAAATCACTGTCCACCTTTTAGAAAGCAGTATTTATAGCACGAATTCAAAATATTTTACGTTGTGGCAACGAAATTTCTTTTTAGTACAAAAAATCAGCCACCCTAATGTTGGGTAAGTTGCCAAAAGATTTTTTTGGGTAAATTCCGGTTAATGGTACGTATCACTAGAAATAAATAATGATTATTTATTTCTGACAATACCTCTGCAGGTAATTTCAGCTTCGAGAATAACGCCGGCATCTGTTATGCCTTCTATATGCACTATTTTATTGTTGTCGTATTCAATAATGTTTAGCTTGCCACATCCTTGCTTTTTGCCAGACATTGTGTTTTCACTTCCATTTATTTCGTACGCAATGCCAACAACCCTTTTGCCAAATCCAACTTTTATATAAAATTTATCCGTTCCTGATTTTGCTTCTTCATAATCATCTACCAATAATTGTAACCTGCTGAATTCATTATCTTCTTTACCACTTACGGCGTATTGATTCCCAAAAGATTTTGGACCAGTAAGGCCCATACTACAGGTAGGTTCTATACTTGATCCATTATAGAATCCCGCATTGGGCCCTCCTTTCAATGTGATTTTTATTTCAGTGCTATTTCTATCAACTAAAGATGATATAGTAGTTTCGGCAATTTCAGTACTTCTTTTAAAAGTAATATGATTTTTACCGGCAAAGAAAATTTTCCTGGA
>JBDTEF010000047.1:0-4870 GCA_039922615.1 Ginsengibacter sp. | reverse complement strand
ATTCCATGATGCCACCACCAATTGAACCTGCCATCTCATTGTTTCCATTCAATGCCATGAAAAATCCTTTTCTTCCGGGGCTGCTTCCTATACTTTCCAGGACATAAAATAATAATACAGGAATATCGTTATCCAGGCTATCTGCAATTAGTTGCCATGTAGCAATTTGTTTTTTCATTTGTAAAATCCTTAGGCAAGATTATTTTGTATGATTTCGTCCTGTATTGGTTTTGCTTCGGATGCTGATTTTGAAGGATACAAATTCATAAGGACTTTTTCAGGTGTAAAAGGAGCATTAAAAGGAGGCAGATTTTTTTTATTAAATGCCTTTACTGCATTGCGAATAGCAAAATATACACCAATGCCATACATAATGGGTGGCTCACCCGTTGCTTTGGAACGAAATATGGCCAAATTATCTGTGTCAGCTTTTAAAAAATGAATTTCCATTTTGTCGGGTACAGAATAAATATCGGGCACTTTGTAGGTTGATAAGGCATTTGATCGTAACCGACCTTCTTTATCATAAATAATTTCCTCCATTGTCATCCAGCCCAAACCCTGTACTATACCGCCTTCTACCTGGCCCAAATCAATCAATGGATTCATGCTGCTTCCAAAATCATGTACTACTTTTACTTCTTCTGTTTTGTAGGTGCCACGTAAACAATCGAGTAAAACAGTGGTGATGGACGTTCCAAATACATGGTAGGCAAATGGATGTCCCTTTTCAATTTTATTATCAAAGTTTATATCAGGTGTTGCATAATGTGAATGTTCAGATAATGCAATCCTGTTTGTGTAAGCAATCTGGATAATATTTTTCCAGGATAGTTCCGTGATATTTCCATTTGCCCATACCCTTTCATCTATAATGGCAATATCTTTTTCTGTACAATTCAATTGATCAGCAGCGGTTTGTTTTAATCGCTTCAAAATCGCTGTGCACGCCATTTCTACGGCTTTGCCATTAAGATCTGCTGTGGCACTTGCAGCAGAGGGCGATGTGTTGGAAATCCGAAATGTATTGGTGGAATGAACCTTCACATTTTTGGGAGAAATAGAAAATATTTTAGCAGCCACCTGCAGCATTTTTGTGTTCACACCCTGTCCCATTTCTATTGCGCCTGTACTTACACCCACACTTCCGTCGATATATACGTGAACAAGCGCCCTGGCCTGGTTCAGCGTAATTTTTGTAAAAGATATTCCGAAACAAATGGGCATGATGGCCATTCCTTTTTTAAATAGTTTGTTCTTATTATTGAACTCCGAAATTGCATTTTTTATTTCATCTATTTTGTATAATTCTTCTGCTTTATCCCAGCATTGTTTTGCTTCACTCACTACCTTTTGGCCAAACGGTAATTCATCACCTGTTTCCAATAAATTTTTCCGTTGAATAGTTTGTGCTTCTACCCCTAAAGCATCTGCTGCTTTATTGATGGCGGCTTCTATAACGAACATTCCCTGTGGACCGCCAAACCCCCTGAAAGCCGTATTGGGAGGCAGATTTGTGCGACAACAATGTGAGGTGGCTTTTACGTTTGGAATAAAATATGTGTTGGTGCAATGGAATAAAGTGCGTTCCATAATGGAAGGTGATAAGTCTGCTGCTGCGCCGCCATTTTGGTAAAATTCTACCTCGTAAGCCATGATTTTTAAATCTTTACCGAGTCCTATTTTAAAATCAGAACTGTAAGGATTTCTTTTGCCTGTCATGCGCATATCTTCCATGCGATGTAAAGAATATTTTACCGGTTTTCTTAAATGGTAAGTAGCCAATGCACATAAAATTGCCCATGTAGTAGCCTGGTCTTCCTTTCCGCCAAATCCGCCACCAAGGCGTGTTACATCAATTTCTAGGAGGTGCATTGGTATGCCAAGTACATCAGCCATGTGCGCTTGCACTGCTGTAGGACCCTGGGTGGAAGAATAGACTTTTATGCCATCATGGTCTAAAGGAACACTGTAAGCACCCTGCGTTTCAATGTACAAATGTTCCTGGCCGTTCGTATCTGCTTTTCCTGTAAATACATGATCGCATTGATCCCATATTTCAGCAGTATTTCCCAAAACAAACGTCCGGGAAGGTGTCATTAATTCTCCTTTTGCTTTGGCTATTCTTGGGTCCGTAATGATTGGAAGCGGATCTATTTCAATCTTTATTTTTTTAACGGCTTCCTGCGCAATTTCTGTGGATTCTGCTACCACAAAAGCGACCGGCATTCCCTGGAAATGAACGACCTTTTCCGCCAGTAATTCTTCGTCTTTCACTATGCTTCCTATTTGATTTATACCCGGAACATCCTTGTAAGTAAAAACCTTGATTACGCCCGGAATATTCTCAGCGTCGGAAACATCTAAACTGATAATCCTGCCATGTGCATGGGGAGAACCAAACGCAGCACCATAAAGCGTTCCATTTAACGTAGGAATATCATCCAGGTAAATAGACTGACCACGAACATGTGTAAAAGTATCTATGTGCTCCATAATTATAAAATCATTGAATCATCTAAACGTAATGTTGGAAATAGGGTGATGAAGTGAGCTTTTACCAGCTGAGTTAATAATAAAATTTTGTATTCCTTTGTTCCCCTGGCATCACTTATCGGAGAAATTTCTTCCTTCATTATTTCAACCATGTCATCAATAAGTTCGGTAGATATTTCTTTATTTTTTAAATAGACAGAAGAATTTTTTAGTACCATTGGGACCGGGCCGACACCTCCCGCAGATAGAAATGCATTGACTATTTTTTCATTTTCAACTTCTAAATAAACGGCAGTATTTACGCTGGCGATATCAAGATGTGTCCTCTTGCTGACTTTTTCAAAATTGAAAAAACTATTTTTTCCGGGGAGATCAAATTCAATTGATTCGATCATTTCCCCTGGTGATTTATCAAGTTCTTTATATCCTTTGTAAAATTTCTGTAGAGGAATTAACCGGGAATGTGATCCTTCCCTTAATTTTATTTGCGCATTTAAAGCAAGAAAAAAAATGGTGAAATCGCCAATGGGAGAGGCGTTTACGAAATTACCGGCAATGGTCGCCATATTCCTGATAGGTGTACTGGAAACCAATTTAAGAAATGTAGAAATTTTCGGAAAATGGTCCCGAAAAATGGCCGATTCCAGAATATCTGTGACAGTGGCAGCACCTCCGATTATACATTTGTTATTTTTCTTTTCAATTCCTTTTAATGCAGAAGCATCGTATAAAAATTTTATGTCGGCATGAACCATATTCTCAGCTTGTTGCACATAAAGATCTGTACCTCCACCGAGAAATTTACCGTCGCTTTGTTGTAAAATCCCATTGCTTTTATTCTTCAAAGAAAGCAGCCTCTTTTTTATTGTTTTAAAATAAATTGGTAGTATTTCGTTTTCAGTGACAAAATCAATAGCGTCCTTATATTCCTCTTTGGTTTGCATTAGGGATGCAATGGATGATGCAGCCCTTTCAATAGATTTATAACCAGTGCAACGGCAAATATTTCCATTAATAGAAGCAATAGCATCATCATAGGAATGTTTATCCTGTTGCAGGCAAAATCCGGTAAGGGAAACGACAAAGCCCGGAGTACAAAAGCCACACTGGGTGGCACCTTCATCACTCATGGCTTGTTGAACGGCATTTAATTTCTCCAGATTGGTACCCTCAATGGTAACGATGTGTTTGTGGTGTACATTTCCTAATGGAAGTAAACAGGATGTCATGGAACGATAAACAAGTTTGCCATCCATTAAATCACCAACTAAAACGGTACATGCGCCACAATCACCTTCACGGCAACCTATCTTCGTGCCGCTTAAATGTTTTTGGTATCGCACAAAATCAAGTAATAAATAGCCAGGTGGTTGCTCAGTAATAATTTCTTTATTGTTTAAAATAAATTCAATCAATTTCGGGAAAGTTTTATGGGTTAAAGTTACAAAATTTGAATAATGAAAACAACAATCGAGAATGAGGATCTTAAACCGCTTTACTACCGTCTGATTGCGCTTTGGGTTATTTGTGAGGGTGTGGCAGGCGGTATCATGCACGGTCTGCAAATTCCTTTTTCGGGGATGTTGATTTCGGGAAGTGCGGTGATTTGTATTTGCCTGATTGGCTATTTTATTCCTGTAAGAGGCGCGATATTGAAAGCGACCCTGATCGTATTGATTTTTAAGATGATGATAAGTCCACACACGCCACCTACGGCGTATTTGGCTGTCACTTTCCAGGGTCTTATAGGGCAACTTCTTTTTTCAAGCAGGATTAAATTAAACGTTATCGCGTTTGTCTTAGGTATTTTAGCGCTGGTAGAATCTGCTGTTCAAAAAATATTGGTGCTTATCTTTTTGTATGGCAGTAATTTCTGGAGTGCCATAAATGATTTTGTAGGCAACCTATTACACGCTAAAAAGATTACCAATTATACGTTGTGGCTTGCTGTCATTTACCTGTTTTTGCATGTAATTGGTGGAATTTTAATAGGGTGGATTGTTATTAGGATTGTTCAAAAAGCCAAACAGGATAATTTTTTACAATTACAATATTTAATTGAAACGCCCAGTGGTTTACAATCATATTCCGCAAAGAAAAGTTCCGGAGGTAAAAAATATTTTAAATGGGGATTGATGGTTATTTGGATAGGGCTAATTTTGCTCTTTTTGCAATCATTATTTAATATTGGAACACCGCTAATGTCATCCGGTAAAGCGTTGTACATATTTTTAAGATCAATGCTTATTTTCCTCACCTGGTATTTTTTAGTGTCGCCTTTGATTACAAGGTGGATTAAAAGTAGGTTGAAAATCCATGAAAAAAATAACCAGGTTCAGATGAATGCGGTTCTAAGTTTATTGCCGGCTACAGA
>JBDTEF010000046.1:0-14276 GCA_039922615.1 Ginsengibacter sp. | reverse complement strand
TTTCGTTTTTCAAAAACCTTATTACATTATTTTTAAAAAGCATAATAAGGTAATAAGGTAAAAAAAAATTAAAATTTCCTGTTCTACTAAGGTTAAAACTCATTGCGGATTTATATATTAATCCTTTAATAAACAAATCAAAATACAAAAAATTTCATCAGTAAAAAACAAATTTAAAATTGAATAGCTTATGAAAATTAAATCAAAAATAGGGACACTAATTTTTATTTTTTCACTTACCCTTTCAGCAAATGCCACCATTAAATTGCCCGTAATCTTTCAAAGCAATATGGTTTTGCAAAGAGACAAGGATGTAAATATTTGGGGTTTTGGTACTCCGGGAGAAGAAGTAGACATCACATTTAAAGGAAAAAATTGTCAGTCGATTACAAGTCAGGATGGGAAATGGATAATCAAACTATCATCGGAAAAGGCTGGAGGACCTTATAATATTTTAATCAAAGGAAGCGATAATTCTGTTGAACTAAATAATGTTTTATTCGGCGATGTCTGGATATGTGGTGGACAGTCAAACATGCAATTCAAGGTGTATGAAACAGGCATATCATTGAAAGATTCCGGTGCTTTTAGCAACAAAAATATCAGGATTTTTACCGCTACAATAGGAATGGATTATGTGCCGGCAAATGATTTATCAGGTGGTAATTGGAAAGAAGTTTCCTCAGAAAACATTAAAAATTTCTCTGCTGTTGGTTACTTTTTCGGGAAATTATTAAACGATTCACTGAATGTTCCAATAGGATTGATCAGCGATAATTTAGGCGCCACCTCTGTTGAAACCTGGATGAGTGCGGATGCATTGTCAACCTTTCCTCAATTTCATAATTATTATAAAGAATATTTACAGCCGAAAAAAAGTTTTAAGGAAATCAATGCCGATTTTGAAAAAATGAAACCCGCCTGGGAAAAAGATTACTACCTGAAAGGCATCGGAATGGATGAAAAATGGTACTTGGCGGAAACCGATATTTCTGATTGGAAAACGATGGAGATTCCATCATGGTGGGAAGATAAAGGACTTCCGGATTTTGATGGTGCGGTGTGGTTTAGAAAATCATTTGATCTTCCGGCAAATTTTAAGGGCGACAATTTCAACCTGCAACTAAACCAGATTGATGATTATGATATCGTGTGGATTAATGGTGAAAAAGTGGGCGAAGGATTTGGCAATCAAAACTGGCGGAATTATTCAATCCCAGCAAAAATTTTAAAACCGACAAATAATATTATTGTAGTAAGGGTTTTTGATGCCGGTGGAAAAGGAGGAATGTATACAGGTGCTATTTGGGGTAACCCTATTTTGTTGGGAGAATGGAATTATAAAACCGGGAATAAAATTAATGCTGCCACATTTCCCCGTCCGCATGTAGTAAATGTGAGCCCGTTTTCAACACCCGCTGTTTTATACAATGCCAACATTGCACCACTCACCAATTTTGAAATAAAGGGCGTAATATGGTACCAGGGTGAATCGAATGCGTCAAGGGCAAATGAATACAGGCAATTATTTCCGGCCATGATTAAAGACTGGAGAGTTCAATTTAAACAGGGAGATTTCCCCTTTCTATTTGTACAACTGGCCAATTATATGCAGGAATCAAAGTCGCCACAGGAAAGTGATTGGGCTGAATTAAGAGACGCACAAAAATCTGCCTTACAATTACCAAATACAGGGATGGCATTGGCAATAGATATTGGTAACGCAGATAATATTCATCCAAAAAATAAAATGGAAGTGGGAAAAAGATTGGGGTTAGCTGCACTAAAAGTGGCCTACCACAAAGACCTGGTAAGTGAAGGCCCGACTTATCATTCAATGGAAATAAAAAATGATTCGGTTACCATTCATTATAAAAAAGGAACAGATCATTTAATCACCAAAGATAAATATGGCTATGTAAGAGGGTTTTAAATTGCGGGAAAGGATAATCATTTTCATTGGGCAAAAGCATCCATAAGAAACAATATAATTGTACTTTTTTCCCCGGATGTTAAAAAGCCTGTTTCTGTAAGATATGAATGGTCAGATAATCCGGGAGAAACAGACCTGTACAATATTGCAGGGCTTCCGGCAGTTCCTTTTCGCACAGATAATTTACCATTTAAAACAGCCGGCAAACTATTTTCAGAAAATCCCTGGGACTTTTAGATTTCAAATACATTTCATTCAAAAAAGAATAAAGAAATTATGGTAACGAGACATAGTAATAAATTAGTTGGATTTATCGTTTTGATATTTTGCCAAATAAATCTTTTTGCAGGTACTGATAATATTGCCGGCACTTCAACCGTTACTGCTTCTTCCTATTTGAACGACGAGTATAAACCGGAAAATATAAAAGATGGTTTGATTGGCATTTCAAATAAAGGAGAATGGGCATGTGAAGGCGCAACTACCGATTGGGGTTATGTGCGGTTTCCATGGATACAATTGAAATGGGAAAAGCCACAATTAATCGATAAGATTATCCTATTCGACCGCCCTGAAATGAATGAACATATCGCAGGTGGTAAAATCATTTTCAGCGATGGAAGTGTTATTTATGTAAATCAAATTCCTAATGACGGCACGGCCAAAATGGTAAGTTTTCCTGCAAAATCAGTAAGTTCTTTTCGTTTTGAAACGACGGATGGCACAGGTAAAAATCTCGGATTTTCTGAAATTGAAGTTTACCCTGCCAGGACAGATTTAACGGATTATGTAGGCTGGGTTGACCCATATATTGAAACAAACAGGGGACGATATTTTTTCTTTGTCACCGGTTGCAGGCCATTTGGAATGGTGGGAGCAGCGCCTCACACAAGAAATAAAAACCAGAATGGTGGTGGCTATAATTATAATGAAAAAGAAGTCCTGGGCTTTGGCCAGATTCATGACTGGATGATGTCCGGCATTGAAATAATTCCTGCAGATATTTCGGTGAACCCTACGGGCGGGGAAAGTGCCTGGAAATCTGCATTCAGCCATGATGATGAATTGGTTCAGCCCGGTTATCAACGAGTTTATTTAAGAGATCCGAAGACCTGGGTGGAATTGACATCAACAGACCGGGTGAGTTTCTATCGTTTTAAATATCCTGAAAATAAACTCACCCAAATTTTAATTAACCTCGGAGGTTATATGGGTAACAGCACAATGGCCAATGCGGAAATAAAAAAAATAAATGACAAAGAATTTGAAGGATCATTTAGTTCTGTAAAACGCTACTGGGGCGGCCCCAATGAGGTCAAAATTTATTTTACGATACAATTTGATAGGCCCACAAAATCGCTTGATGGCTGGAAAGGCGCCAAACTTTTAAATGGCATTAATGAATTAAATGGCGACAGCGTGGGCGTTTCAGCCAAATTTAATGTGAAAGCAGGCGATGAAATAAAAATGAAAATTGCTATTTCTTTTACAAGTATAGAAAATGCCAGGAAAAATTTAAACGCGGAATGCACCACATGGGATTTTGATAAAGTCAGGAATGAATCAAGGCAAGTCTGGAATGATTGGTTAGGAAAAATTGATGTTGCCGGGGGTACTTCTGACCAAAAAATAAAATTCTACACTGACTTATGGCATGTGCTTTTGGGAAGACATAAAATAAATGATTTCTCCGGCGATTATCCTGACAGGACTACAGGAAAAAGAGAAGCAAATTTTACTAATGCTGTTTTCAAAATTAAAACAGTTCCAAAAAATACTGATGGAAGCCTCAAATATAACATGTATAATTCCGATGCTTTTTGGTTGTCGCAATGGAACCTCAATATCCTGTGGGGCCTTGGTTGGCCAGAGGTTCAGGATGAAATTTCTGCCTCAATGATTCAGTATGCAGATAATGGTGGGTTGTTGCCCCGTGGTCCATCCGGTGGTGGATATTCTTACATTATGACGAGCAATCCCACAACTAATCTTATCGTCGGCACTTTTCAAAAAGGCTTATTGACCAAAGTTGATAATAATCATACATTTGATGTATTAAAGAGAAATCAAATGCCTGGCGGAATGCTTGGAAGCAAGGATGACATTGCGTTCTATATAAAAAATGGTTGGTGGAAAGATAATGCGGGCATCACAATTGAAGCAGGTTTCCAGGATTGGGCCGTAGCCCAAATGGCGTGGAAATTGGGAAAAAAGAAAGATTATAATTATTTTCTAAAAAGATCTGAAGGATGGAAAAATTGCTTCAATCCGCAGCAAAATTTATTATTTCCAAAAGATGCAAATGGAAAATTTCTTCACAATGATCCGTTAAGTGGCGCAGGATGGATTGAAGCCAATGCATGGCAGGCCACATGGGGCATTTCACAGGATATTCCTGGGTTAGCCAAACTAATGGGAGGAAACGATTCTCTAACCAAAAAATTGAATCACGCATTTGAAATGGCTGCGCCGCAGGATTTTGTTTTTGCCTACAATGATGGCTATGTCAGTTATGCAAATCAACCGGGATTATCGAATGCCCACGTTTTCAATTATGCCGGAAAACCATGGTTAACGCAATATTGGGTACGAGCAGTAAATGAACAGGCTTATGGCGGCATTACACCCGATCTGGGTTATGGTGGCCACGATGAAGACCAGGGTCAAATGGGTGCATTAAGTGCATTGATGTCCATTGGATTATTTAGTTTGCAAGGCAATGTTTCTGCCATTCCGGTTTATGAAATTACGAGTCCGGTTTTTGATTCGGTTACTATAAAATTGGATCCGGCTTATTATAAAGGAAAGGATTTTAAAATAGTCACCTACAACAATTCAATAGAGAATAAATACATTCAAAAAGCCAAATTGAATGGTGAGGATTTAAATTATTTTTGGTTTAAGCATGAAGATTTTGCAAAAGGCGGAAAGCTGGAAATATGGCTGGGCGCAGAACCAAATAAAAATTGGGGTAATGGCTCTAATTAAAAAAGAAGATAACACATGACAATTCCACCCGACTTTGAAATAAAATCTTCGAAACGAATTTCAATGGAATTTGTCAAAAGAAATATTTTGACTTTTAAACAGGCCACATTATTTGTGAAACAACTTGGATATGGACGCAACAATGATAAAAATAATTTAATTTCCGTCTTTACTGATAATTGTGGAACGTGTAGCACAAAACACGCTTTAATCAAAGACCTTGCTGTTGAAAATAATTTTCAAGAATTAAAACTCATTATTGGAATATTTAAAATGAATATCAAAAATACGCCTGAAATCGCCGGTACATTTCTGAAACATAATATAGATTTAATTCCTGAAGCACATTGTTATTTAAAATACGAAGAGCAAATCATCGACCTGACAAAAATTAATAGTAATCCCGGTGATTTTTTAGATGATCTGATTGAAGAAATCGAAATTTCATCCAATCAAATAACTGACTATAAAGTAAATTATCATAAAAATTTTCTTGCTTCCTGGCTAAAGAACAACAAAAAAATAAATTATAAACTTAACGATATTTGGAATATCAGAGAACAATGTATTCAAAACTTAACAGAAGCTCACAATAAAAATAATAGTTAAGATGCGATGGCAAAATCCAGCGGTGGTTCGTGTGTCCACGCACCACTTTGAGGCTAAAATAATTTGAAATTCGCTGTTAGATTCTTTAAATAATTAAGAAAAAAATAGAAAAAAATACGCTAAAAAATGAATAATAACCTGGTAGTTGGTATAGATATTGGCGGCACGCATATTACTGCTGCACTCATCGATCTTCATTCTCACACACTTATTCGCCAATCTCTTGTACGTCATTCTGTAAATGCGAAAGGCAGCGTAGATCAGATCATCAATCAATGGGGAGATGCAATTATAGAATGCAAATCATTCAATAGCGAATCTTCTAAAGAAATGGGTATAGCTATGCCTGGCCCTTTTGATTATGAAAAAGGTATCAGCCTGATAAAAGGATTGGATAAATATGAAGCACTTTATAAGTTGAATGTGAAAGACCTGCTGGCCGCGAAACTTGGAATTGAAAGGAAAAATATTTCTATGACCAACGATGCAAGTTGTTTTTTAAAAGGAGAAATATTTTGTGGCACGTCAGGTGATTGTAAAAATGTGATAGGAATCACGCTGGGAACTGGCCTGGGTTCTGCAATTCTAAAAGATGAAGTTCATTATGATGGAGATCTCTACTGCACTTCCTTTAAAGGCCAGACTGCTGAAGACTATTTATCTGCAAGGTGGTTTTTAAAACGATATAGAGAATTGACCGGAACTATCGCAAAAAACGTAAAAGAAATAAGCGAAAAAATTCCCGGAGATAAAAATGCAGAATTAATTTTTAAAGAATTTGGTGAAAACCTTGGAGAAGTCTTATCAACCTTTGTTACCATACATGGAGCAGAAAAAGTAATTATCGGGGGTAATATTATGAAAGCCTGGGATTTATTTATCCCGGAAACAGAAAAGGTGCTAAAAAGAAATTCGATGAATGTAACCTTATTGAAAGCCAGGCTGGGTGAAGAATCTGCGCTGATGGGTGCAGGAAGTTTATGTGCCCAGGAACCTCTTTTTTGAATGATCAATCCCAACAGTTTAGAATGATATTATCAATAATTTTTAATTTCATGGCACTCCGATTAAATATAAAACCCGTAACCAGTTTAAAAACGTATTTTCAAATCAGGATTAATCTATAACCATTTTAAAAAAAATAAAATTGAAAACGCCAACACAATTAATTGTAAAAGAAAGTAAAATATTTACAATTATTTTACTCCTGGGTATCTCCTCGTGCCTAAAGCCAATTCAAGTAGAAAAGGAAGCATTTATTGACAAAACTGACTCAAAATCTATTTCATTCATTGTTGAAGAAGCACCGGATTGGACAAATCTTTTCAAGCGAACCTCGGGTTGGCTTGGTGGCGATGGGATCTATGCGATTCCGCAAAGTGGTATTGATTCCGACACCGCAAAAGGAGAAACGACTATCCTCTTCAGTGATTCCATGTTTGGTGATATCAAGAACGGAAAACTGAAACCCGGCGCTACCCTAATAAATAATTCTGTGGGTATATTAACCGGTGGAGAACCCAGGCCGGATAAAATAAAATTCTATTCCGATAAACTTCCGAATGGTTCCCCAAAATCCCTTTTTATTCCTTCATCACCTAACACAAAACCAGGAGAATATTTTTGGTTAGGTGATGGTTTTGTAAACCATGAACTCAATGACAATACCTATATTTTCGGTTATAGAATGACGAATTCCGGCGGAAATTTTGGATTTGCCACTGCAGGTACCACATTCATCATTCTTCCAAAAGGTAGCAAACCTCCCTATAAAAATCAAAGGCAATTAGATAATCCATTCTTTATCTACAATACCGAGGAGGTAGAATCAACGATTTTTGGAAGTGCCATATTTGACAATTCAAAAAAGGCTGGTGTAACAAATGGTGATGGTTATGTGTATGTGTATGGTATCCGTGGATTTGCTAAAAACCTCGTTGTTGCAAGGGTTTTACCTGTCGACTTTGAGAATTTTTCGAAATGGAGATTTTGGAACGGATCCCAATGGCAGAGTAATATTTATGTGGTAGCCAATGTAACTAATCATTTATCAAATGAATTGAGTGTTAGCAGGCTTCCTGATGGTCGCTATATAGTGTTTTTCCAGGTTGATGGAATTAGTTCTAAAATAGGCGCGCGCATTGGTAAAACGCCTGTGGGACCTTTTGGCCCTATTCTAAATGTGTATGATTGCAAAAATGCTTTGGAGAATGTATCAGGTATATTTGCTTATAATGCAAAGGCCCATCCTTCATTATCAAAACCCAATGAAATTCTTGTAAGTTATAACGTAAATTCTTTTGATTTTTTAACGGTGATTACAAACAATCCTAATTTATACCGCCCAAGATTTATTACAATAAAGATGGTACCCTAATCGAATTGCAAAGTAATCCCTGCTAATGGTCGGATGATACAAAAAAATTATTGAAGAGGCTAAAAAGTAGCGTGCAAAGGCACTTTAATTTTAGCCTCTTTATTATACCTATAGTATCCTATTGAAGTATAATGGCACTCAAGCCTGGCAATGTCAAAGTCAATTCGTACAATTTCTTTTTCTCATCTATTAATGTAGTATTGACCAACTGATCTGCATATTCTCCGGTTCCAAAATATTTCTTATCATCACTGCTAAAGAGGATTGCCCATTTGTTCTTTCCCTTGACTTTGATTTTCCAATCGGTCCGGGTAACCGGTGTATTATTTAAAATGATTAATAAATCATTCTTTCGTAATATTCCTTTCCTTTTATAAACGATAATGCATTCATCCCTGTTGTCAAGATTTACCCACTCAAAACCCTTTCTATCAAACTGGTTTTGGTATAATGCAGGTAATGAAGTGTATAATTTATTTAATTGCTGCACACAACTTTGCATTTTGAGATGCGGTTCAAATTGTAACAATTTCCAATCAAGTTCTTTTTCAAAATTCCATTCAGAAGTCTGGGCAAATTCATTACCCATGAATAATAACTTAGCTCCCGGATGAGTGTACATATAAGTGTATAACACACGCAAATTGGCAAATTTTTCAGATTGGCTGCCCGGCATTTTATAAAGCATGGGAGATTTACCATGCACCACTTCATCATGGCTTAACGGAAGCATATAATTTTCATTAAAAAAATACGCCATGCTAAAAGTAAATTTATCCTGCTGACCATTTCTATAATAAGGATCAGTTCCATAGTATTCCAATGTATCGTGCATCCAACCCATCATCCATTTCATGCCAAATCCTAAACCCCCATCCACTGTACGTCCTGTCACTTTTGGATAATTAGCAGATTCTTCTGCGATCATTTGCACATCGGGAAAATCCTGGTAAATTCTTTCATTAAGCATTTTTAATAATGATATAGCTTCAATATTTCCATTTCCACCATAAATATTAGGCTTCCATTCACCGGGACCTCTCGAATAATCCAATTGTACTAAAGAGCTTACCGCATCTACTCTCATGCCATCAATATGGTACTTCTCAAACCAATAATGAGCATTGCTCAATAAAAATGAGCGCACTTCTCCCCTCTCATAATTGAAAATATATGAATTCCAGTCCGGGTGAAAACCTTTCATCGGATCTGCATATTCATAAGTATAGGTACCATCAAACATATACAGGCCGTGGGCATCAGCCGGGTAATGTGATGGAACCCAATCCAGGATCACACCAATTCCCTCATCGTGAAAGGAATCAATCATCGCCATTAAATCTTCCGGGGAACCAAATCGTGAGGTGGGCGCAAAATAGCCGGCGCCCTGGTATCCCCAGCTTCCATCATAGGGAAATTCCATTACGGGCATCAGTTCGACATGCGTAAATCCCATATCTTTTACATATGGCACCAATTTTTTACTTATTTCTTCGTAGGTATTAAATTCAACTTTTTTCTTTGCATCAGGCCTTATCCAACTGCCAAGATGTACTTCATATACACTCCATGGTGCATTTAAGGAATTTTGTTTTCGCCTGTTTTGCATCCATTTTTTATCGTTCCAATCATAATTGAGCGTTTTCGTTTTCGATGATGTGCCAGGCCGCAATTCCCAAAATTTGGCGAAAGGGTCTCCTTTAAAAAGTTTTAGCCCTTTAAATCCGACTATGTAATATTTATAATTTTCTAGTTCATTTATCCCTGGAATAAATCCTTCCCATATACCCGACTTATCTAACCGAACAAATAATGGGTGGGACTTTGCGTTCCAATTATTAAAATCTCCGACTACACTTATAAAGGTCGCATTGGGTGCCCACACAGAAAAATAAAAACCCTGCTTTTTAAGGACAGTTAAATTATGGGAGCCAAATAATTGATAGAGTTGCGCATGAGTTCCTGATTTAAAATCTTTCAGGTCCTGCTTTTCAAAAAGAGAATAATTCCAGACTGGTTTTGTAGTATCTACAAAATCTTTTTCTTCATATGGTAACTTTTCAGCCTGCATTTTTTTCAATAAAGTTATTGATTTACCATGACCAATAAAAATTACCCTATTGCTTCAGAACCGCAAATAAAATGATTTTTTGCATTATGTTGACGGAACATTTAAAAAAAGGCAATTATTAAATTAATCTCCCGGTTTTAAAGACATAAAAAAAACCGCTTCATAAAAATGAAACGGCTTCTAGATTGCTAACCAAAATAAAATATTTTGATAGAGGGATAATTACATTTTTTTAGTAGTATCCATCATTTTTGTTGTGTCCATAGGAGCCATCATAGTTGTGTCTGTAGTAACAGGAGCAACTACAGCAGGAGTTTGCATCATTGTTGTATCTGTAGTAGTTGTTGTGGAATCTGTGCTATTATTACATGCTACGAAAGCAGTTGCAATTGCAAGAACTAAAAATAATTTTTTCATTTTTTCTTTTTTAAGATTGATTGATTAGTACTTAATGCTAATTTCTACAAAAGGTAACCCATTATGAAAAAACTTTTTTTTAAGTAGTAATTGGGTTACTTTTCCAACCTAAAAGTATTAATAATAGCAGAGTGAAAATATATGATGAAGAAAAAGCATTATTAGAAGGTCTGGCTGGGGGCGATACTGATGCAATTGAAAAAATTTATAGAGAAAATTATCCTGTAATCCAGGCATTTATTGTTAAAAACAATGGTTATGCTGACGATGCAAGGGATATTTTCCAGGAAGCAATGATTGTTTTATTTGAAAAAGCAAAAACGGATTCATTCGTTCTTACTTGCCAGATAAAAACGTATTTGTATTCAGTTTGCAAGAGGCTTTGGTTGAAAAAATTGCAGAAAGAAGACAGGTACAATCCATCTATTGAGATGATAAAAGAAACGGTGCCTGTGGAAGAGGAAATAGAATTCCATGAAAAAAAGAACGATGAGTTTTTACTAATGGAAAGTGCAATGCAAAAAATCGGCGAACCTTGCAAAAGCTTGTTGGAAGCCTTCTATATTAAGAAAATGTCAATGCCGGAAATTGCCGGATTATTTGGCTATACGAATGCAGATAATGCCAAGACTCAGAAATATAAATGCCTGGTAAGATTAAAAAAAATATTCTTTGCTCAATATAAAAACGGATAATTATGGAAGAGAACATACTGTTGGATGCGGTAGAAAGATATAGAAATGGCGAAATGTCATCCGAAGAGAAAGCCTATTTCGAAGATTTACGTAAAAATAATGCTGATATAGATCAAATAGCAGTAGAACACAGTTTTTTCCTCGGTGAGCTGGCCCAATTAAGTGAAAGAAAGAACCTTAAACATAAACTGGACCTGGTAGAAAGCAAACTCGAAAATGAAGGTGTTCTTGCAGCAAAAGAAAGAAAAACTTCAGCGAAAATATTTTACCTGTGGAACCGCTCGAAACGCACAATCGCAGTTGCAGCATGTATTGCAGGCCTTGTTTCATTGTCTACTGCTACTTTTGTATCTGTCTATTCTGATAAAAAGAATGTAGCTGCCATTACACCATTGGTAGACAATAAATTACACCAGATAGAGCACAAAATTAACCAGATTGAAAGTAAATTGAATGACGCGAATACGGCATCTATCAAACCAAAATTTGAAGCAAATTTTAGGGCAACAGGATTTTTAATAGACGGTGCAGGGTACATTATAACCAATGCCCATGTGGTAAATAATGCAAAAAACATCATTGTTGAGAACAAAAAAGGAGATCAGTTTTTTGCGGATGCTGTCTATTCAAATATTGCATCTGATCTGGCTATTTTAAAGATTGTAGATACTGCCTTTAAAAAATTGAATTCACTACCTTATTCTTTCCCTAAATCAAATGCTGATCTCGCTGAGCCTATCTTTACCTTAGGTTATCCAAGAGAGGAAGTAGTGTATGGTGAAGGTTATCTGAGCGCGAAATCAGGCTATTCCGGTGATACCACTTCTTACCAGATAAGCATTTCTGCAAACCCCGGTAATAGCGGAGGACCTGTGCTCAATTCAAATGGAGAAGTAATTGGTATTATCAGCAGTAAAGAGACAAATGCGGATGGCGTTGTGTTTGCCATCAAATCAAATAATATTTACACCGCAATCAAGGATGTAAAAAGGACACAGGATTCTACCATCAAACTCTCTTCCACCAATAGTTTAAAAGGATTGAACAGGGTGCAGCAAATCAAAAAACTGGAAGATTATATTTATAAAGTAAAAGGAAATTAAATGGCAAAAAAATAGCCTTTCGAATGTAGAAAGGCTATTTTTTTGCCATCAATTATTTGAAAATATTTATTTGCTTAAGCGGGATTAGCGCTTTACGATTACCATAATTTTTGTGGATAAACACCATTAGTTAATAATTCCTGTATACTTTGTTTTACACCTTCAGCATCTTCTTTATAAGTTACGCCAAACCATTGTGCTGAAGTAGGTATTACTTTAATAACTCCTTTATTATCTTTTATAAATTCATCTGCAACAATTGGAATAAAAAATTCTGCTTTGGGATTATTTGCATTTTCATTCAGAAATTGTTTGAAAAGATCCTGCATGAAGCCAAATACATTAGGATCAAAGCCCCAAAAATTCATACTTACAACTGAGTCATCAGGTAATGGCACCTGCTGGGTATTCTCTATATAAAATATTTTATTATTATCAGGGAATATTTTTGTTCGCTCAATTATACTTACCAGGTTATAATCTGCATCAACCTGGCATACGCCACGGCTAACACTGCCATTATTAGAAATTGTTTTTTCCAATTGATAACCAATGATACAATATTTATCCGGGGCTGCTTCAGTCGTTAAGAAATGGTATGCTTTATTGAATGCATCGCGGCCATAAAAATCATCTGCATTGATGACTGCAAAAGGCTCATGAATTACCTCTTTGGCGCATAGAACAGCATGTGCCGTGCCCCATGGTTTGGTTCTTTCTCCAGGCACATTGAATCCATCAAGATAGGAATCCAACTCCTGCATTACATATTCTGTATTTATTTTACCCTGTAATTTGCTTTCAAATATTTCTTTGAAATTGTCAGAGAAATCTTTTCTGATAACGAATACTATTTTGCCAAACCCACTCTGAATAGCATCGTAAATAGAATAGTCAATAATTGTTTCTCCGTGAGGACCGAAGGCATCCATCTGCTTTATTCCCCCATAACGGCTTCCCATACCCGCTGCTAAAATTAAAAGTGTCGGCTTCATTTCTTTCGTGATTTTTTATAGTTTTTAATTGTTTGTATTATTGCGAAAATAAGCAAGAAACTTTGATGCCAAATTCCGTGCAAGAATCATTCAAATCAATTTATGATATAAATGATCCCAAAACAGTAATTCTTCAGGAGTATTTATTGACTCAAAATAATATTGAACTTTCTATACTTCGCCTCGATGAAGTACATCATGAAATATCCGGAAATAAATTCTACAAACTCATTTATTTTTTAGAAGAGGCAGCAAAATCATCTCATAAAAAAGTGATCACATTTGGCGGCGCTTACTCAAACCATCTTGCAGCCACAGCCTTTTCCTGTAAACAGGCGGGCATTCAATGCATTGGTATTGTAAGAGGAGAACGTCCATCGGTTTTGTCGCCAACACTTTCATTCTGTATCAACCAGGATATGCAATTGAAATATATTTCACGCACAGAATACAAATTAATTTCCGAAAAATCTTTTCTTAAAGCATTAGAAAAATTGTATGGGAATCATACACTCATCCCTGAGGGTGGCTTTTCTGAAACAGGCGTTAAAGGAGCTTCATTGATTCCCGGATATTTTAAGGAAAAGTATTCTCATATCTGTCTGGCTGTAGGCACTGCCACTACATTTGCAGGGATTATCAATGGTATAAAAAATCAGACAAAGATGCTTGGTTTTGACGCCCTTAAAAACAGGAATGATTTAGAAGATCGGTTGCAATATTTAAAGGCCGACAAAGATGCTAACTATGAATTAATTGCTGCATACCATTTTGGTGGCTATGCAAAAAAAACAGCAGAGTTGTTACAATTTATGAATGATTTTTACAGGAAGCATACAATCCCTCTTGATTTCGTTTACACCGGCAAAATGATGTTTGGCGTTTATGACCTTCTTTCCAAAAATTATTTTCCCAATGGATCTAAAATATTGTGCATACACACAGGTGGTTTGCAGGGAAACAGATCTTTATCTAATGGAGCATTAATTTATTAAAGCTAAGAAAATAGTGCATTATAAAGTGTGCTATACCAATCGGTCAGCCAAGAAAATTATCGGCAATACCTCGGCTCCCTATCGCCGGAAACT
>JBDTEF010000045.1:0-10127 GCA_039922615.1 Ginsengibacter sp. | reverse complement strand
ATAGATTATGCAACAGCAGCGGCTTTCAGCAAATTAAAAATAAAAGGCGATGCTACAAGCAGTAGTGTTGAGGACATAAATAAAATCATTTCCCATGGATAAAAGAGATGCGATCATCTTTGAATTAAAAAAGCAGCGCCTGATGCCATTGTATTTTCATACAGATGAAAACGTAAGCATTGATGTGATGAAAGCACTTTATAATGCTGGTGTAAGGCTGATTGAATATACAAACCGTGGTGAAACTGCATTGCATAATTTTACTGCAATGAAAGTGGTTGCGGAAAAAAATTATCAAGATCTTTTTTTAGGTGCAGGTACTATTAAAGATGAAAAAGCCGCAGTGCAATTCATTCAGGCAGGCGCAGATTTTTTAATAAGCCCGGCTTTTGTGGATAATTTGTATGTCACTACTAACAATAATAAAATACTATGGATACCAGGCTGTATGACGCCAACAGAGATTCTTAAAGCAGAACAATTCGGTCTATTACTGGTGAAATTATTTCCGGGAAATATTTTGGGACCTGGTTTTGTGAAGGCCATCAAAGACATTTTCCCTGCAATGAGTTTTATGCCAACGGGTGGCGTAGATACTACAGTTGAGAACCTGGAAGAATGGTTCAATGCCGGCGTTTGTGCGGTAGGGATGGGTAGTAAGCTAATCTCCAAAGAAATTCTTCAGCAAAAAAATTATGAAAAAATAACCACACAGGCTACTCTTATTCTGGATAAAATAAAAGCGATTATTTAATTGTCGCTGTTATTAGAATTTTTAAAATCCCCGGTTTCCATGCTGAAAGCCAGCAATTTGCTCAACTTAAGCAAGTTATTCATTTTGCCAGGATTCGTTCAGTAGAAATTTATCAAACACAGGTTGCCGTACAGTCGCATATCACAAATCAACCCCTAATATTTCCCGTTTCAAGAATTATAATGACATCCTTTAAAATCATCCATCAAAGTAAAACAACACATTGCGTTTTATACGCGTCATTTAAACTGCTATCATTCTTGCCTTAAAAGAAATCGCTTCAGTTTTTTTTAAAATGTTTTGATACAAACTTTATTTATAAAATAGGCGAGGGGATAATGCGTAAATCTTAGAAGTTATAATTAAGGTATTTTATTGCAAATCGCAAACGATTTTTTATTTTTTGTGTATTACAAGATCACCTTCGATAAGTATGTTATTATAATCTGTAAGATTTTCTGACTTCATATTCTTTTCGGATAATAACGTAAACAATATCTGAGCTGCTTTTTTGGATTGCTCATATGGATATTGTTCTACCGAAGCCAGCGGTGGCCACTCCAGGTAATTTGTAATCGGAAGATTTGCATAGCTTACAAAGGCGATGTCCTCATTTATTTTCAATTTATTTTTTCTTGCAAAAAGTATGGCGTCCAGTGCTACATAATCATTAATGGTGAGTATTGCAGTCGGGGGATATTTTAATTTCAGTAAAATGTCCATTGCCTCAAATGTACTCTCCCGCGTTAGATCTGAATTTACTATAAGAGAAAGATCTATTTTTATTTTTTTCTTCTGAAGTACTTCCATGTAAGTCGCAGTGCGTTCTTTACATGATCTCATTTCCTCCGGCCCATTGATGACGCCTATTCTGCGATGACCCTTTTTTATTAAAAAATCTATGGCTTTTTTAGTTCCTGTATTAAAATTAGAGGATACTTTATGCACCTTTGCCAGGTCGGGTACACGGTCAAAAAATACAACAGGGATATTATAATTTTGCAGCGCCAGCAGGTGCTCATAATTTTTTGTATGCTTGGAAATAGAAATGATCAACCCATCCACATGGTGGTTTTTCATGGCAGTGATTATTTTCTTTTCTTTTTCAATATCATCATGAGATTGACCGATAAGTACACTATAGTTATTGCCTTGCGCTACTTCTTCTATTCCATTTATAGCTTGAGAAAAAAACTCTTCTTTTAAATTTGGAAGTACCACACCGATCGTGTGTGATTTTTGCTGTTTAAAAAATAATGCCGTCTGGTTAGGCTCATAATTTAACTCTTTCGCCAGTTGTTGTATTTGCGTAGTAGTCCTCAACCCAATACTTGGATGGTTGTGCAATGCACGTGAGACAGTTGATACAGAAAATTTCAACCGACGGGCAATCTCTTTTAGCGTAGTTATTTTGTTGTCCATAGGCAGGTATTTGCAAAATACGCAAATGATTTCAAATTACACAATCGATTGTGTAAGCGATAAACCAGACCCTATGAAAAATAGCGCAAACGATTGCTTTGCAATTGCAACCGATTGCGTAACTATTAATTTAATATTTAGAGAATATGCCACATTTTTTATAATAAAATTATTATAATATTGAGTTAAATAACACTTCAAATTACCAATCATATTTAAACCGAACTAAGATGAGATCAAAATTCCTTTTGTTGTTGTTTCTTCTGATGACTTGCTGCGGTACTTTATATGCTCAGCAAAATGTAACAGGTACAGTGAAGGATATTCAGGGTAATCCTCTTGATGGAGCCAGTGTACAGTTTAAAGGCTCCAAATCCGGAACGTCTACTTCTAACGAAGGAAAATTTTCACTGGCTTTTCCTCAAGGTGTTCAAAAAGCCAGTTTAATAATTACCTCAGTAGGAATGACAAGGCAAGAGTTGAGTGTAATACCCGGCCAGCATGTGTCAGTGGTACTATCGGCAAAGGCACCGAATAACCTGGATAATGTAGTAATTGTGGGCGTACAAAGTCAAACCAGGAGAAAAACGACATCTGCCATTTCTACTGTGCTGGCAAAAGATATTCAATACCTTCCTTCGCCGAGTATAGACAATTTATTGCAGGGCAGGGTGGCAGGCTTAAATGTGCAGATAACTTCAGGTGAGCCGGGTACTTCACCCACTCTCGTTGTACGGGGAAATGGCAGACTGAGTCAAAATATTGGTGATGGAAATGTTGCCTTGGCACATGCCTTGAGCGGACCTTTATATGTGATAGATGGTATTCCGACAAACCCGGAGGACATCAGCAATTCTATAGATGCAACAGGCTCAGATTTTTTAGCAGGAATCAACATCGGTGACATAGAAAGTGTCGATGTACAAAAAGATGCAGCAGCCACGGCTGCCTGGGGTTCCAGGGGAGCCAACGGGGTAGTGTACATTAAAACCAAGAGAGGAACATCTAAAGTTCCTGAATTCAGGGTAAATGTTTATAGTGGTATCACCCAAATTCCCACATTATTACAAACTTCCACCGGCGCAGCTGAGCGTGAGCAGAAAATGGCTATTATCAATCAATATGCAACTCCGGCACAACTTGCTAATCTGCCACAATTATTGACTGATCTCTATAATCCATCCTTCAACAATGCTACCAACTGGCAAGGATTATTCTACAGAACCGGCACCATCAATAACGTGGATGCTTCCATGTCCGCCGCAAGTGAAAATGTTAACTATCGGGTTAGTATGAATTATTATGATGAGAAAGGAATTATCAAATCTTTTGGATATAAGCGCTATGCGCTTAGAGGTAATTTTAATTTTACCATTAGCCCAAAACTGAACAGCCAGTTCATTATTGCACTTTCCAAAAGCGACAGGCAGCGTGGGGCTAAATTCTATGGCAACAGTGATCAGAATACACCGGTAAGCGGTTCCCAACAGCCATCTTCACTTTACAAAGTAACCGGTTTTGATTCTGGAAATTTTCTTGGCCTTGCTGGCAAATTGCGTAATAAAAATATAGATGACTACTATAGTGCTTCTTTAATAGTCAATTATCAAATAGCAAAACCATTGAGATACTCTTTCCAGGGCGGTGCAAATATCACCTCATCAAGCAGGGATTATTTTTCGCCCTCGAATATCGATCAAATATCTTTCAGCCAGGGTAATTCTGTTCCATCGTATGCTCAAAGTGATAAAGGCACCTATAACACTTATTTTATTTCAAATTCCTTAAATTATAGTAAATCATTAGAAACCAATAAACATGTCAATAATTTTGCATTGACTGTCTCACAGCAGTTTAATGCAGATGTTTCAAATAATAGTTCAGTAGGTGGATCGAATGGGCCTTCCAATAATATCCAGGTTGTAAATGGTATTCCCCAGGCGGATCTTTTCGGCAGCTCAGACTATGCCTCCGATGGCCTGCTTTCATTTACGGGCCAGTTGCAATATGACCTGGACAACAAATATTTACTATATGGTTCTTACCGCGGTGATGCTTCTTCCCGGTTCGGCGCTAATACAAAGTGGGGGTATTTTCCTGCCGCAGGTATAGGCTGGATTGTAACGGAAGAGAAATTTATGAACAACTTAAAAAATGTAGTATCCTACTTAAAAGTGCGTGGTAGTTATGGCGTGTCGGGTACACAGTCCGACAGATTCTACGCACCCTATAATTCTTACAATGTTCCCGGAACTTATGACGGCGGCCAGGTTGTACAGCCAAGCTATACTAACGGGCTTACTAAAAATAATTTAACCTGGACTAATACTGCCCAAAAAGATATTGGCGTAGACATGCAGTTGTTCGGTAGCCGCGTATCCTTAACTGTTGATGCATATGAAAAACTGGATAAAAATGGATATTTCAATTTTGCGTTACCATTTTATGTCGGTTACGAGAGTATAGATTTTAATGCGCGTGATCTGTGGATAAATAACAAGGGTATTGATGTTACCTTGAGTACAAAAAACCTTTCTCCACGTAGTAAGTTTCAGTGGAATATGGACGTAACGATATCGCACAATACCAACCTTATCGCTAAACTACCGAATAATAACCGCACATTCGTAGTAGACGATGGGTATGGAGTTTCCCGCATATATGCAGTTGGGCAGCCACTCTATGAAATGTTCCAGCTAAAATATATGGGTGTCTATAATAAAGAAAGCGAGATTCCATTTGATCCCAACACAGGCCAGAAAATAACCTATTATAAAGGTAACCACACAGTAGTACCGGGCGATCCTATCTGGTTGGATGTAAATAAGATAGGGGATGTATGGCCAGATGAGAATAATGGTAACCAATACGGTGACCGCACCACTACAGGCGACCCAAATCCGAAGTTTACCGGTGGCTGGAGCAATACGTTCACCTACAAGAATTTTTCGTTAAATGTGCTAAGTATATTTACATGGAAACGGACAATTATAAACACTTTTTTTCAACAGCAGATATACAATATTTCAGGTGGCAATCCCAGCAATGTGTCCACTTTTGCCCAATACAGATTGCCAGACCTTAGTGGCGTTAATTATTGGACGCCGCAGAAGGCAAAAGGTGATCCAAACTACAAAGCAGATTTTCCTTCCATTAACCCTTTTGATGATAGCTATTTTCAAAATTATCCTTTTACAAGTTTATACAACCAAGATGGTAGTTACTTCAAAGTAAAAACGGTTTCTTTAAGTTATATGTTTCCAAGAAAAATTTTGGACAGGTTAAAATTAAAAGGCATCAGAGTTTATAGCATTGCAGAAAACCTTCTTACCATAAAAAACGCTAATCTGCCCAATCCGGAAGCAGTTGATCAACTGGGCATTTATTCCGGCGGTTTATACCCTACACCCATAAGGTTAACTTTTGGTGCAGATATTCAATTTTAAAATTTTAAAATTAATCAAATGAACAAACAATTTATTTTTAAAATTATATTACCGGTGCTTGCAGGACTGAGTTTAATAAACATTTCCTGTAAAAAATACATTGACCAGGGACCTATTAATTCTACCTACGGCGCCAAATTCTGGACTTCCCAAGCTTCGGTAGAACAAGCTACCCTGGCGATGTATGGACAGTTAAGAAATTGCCTGAGAGCCAGTGGCTCCACAGGTAATGATGGTGGTAGACACGAAGAGGCTTCCATATTCGTGAATGGCGACCTGGTAGCAGGTACCTTCCTTCCTATAGACGGTACAAATTTGAGTTATTCTTTATCAGCTAACTCCGACAACGGACCTTTTAATTTTTCTTATGTCCCTTATGGCGAAAGCGTGCTGCAGAATTGGTCAAGGTTTTACCAATTGATTGCACAGTGCAATCTGATATTGAAAAATGTACCTGCCATGTCATCATCTTTATTTGAAAGTGAAAATAAAAAAAACAGTTATATCAGTGAAGCACTGTTCATGAGAGCTTACACCTATTTTTATATAACCCGCATCTGGGGCGATCCGGTTTACGTTACCAAGTCTTATGATGATGTGGATTATGGAAATATTCCTCCTGTGGCCCGTACTCCGGAAGCTATCGTACTGGACAGTTGTATAAATGATCTTAAAACAGCAGCTGCCGCACTGACGTATACTTTTGGAGATCCATCAAAAACAATCAGGGCAAATAAAGGTAGCCTCTATTCTTTACTGGCGCATATCTACGCCTGGAAGCATGATTACAAAAATGCACATATTGCCTGCCAGGAAGTAATTAAAAACGGCGGCTACAGCCTGGAGCCTATGAGTACTTATAAAAATATCTGGAAAGACCGTATGTCCGCCGAGAGTATTTTTGAAATTGCTATGACCTATAATCCCAGTGATCCTAACTTTGCCGACCAGAATGATTGGGCAGAAGCAAAATTTTATTGTTTTGCTTCTTTTTTAAAAGGCCCGGTAGTGGATAACCAAACATCCCAATGTTGGATATCGCCCAAAGGGGCTTTTATTGATGCCTTCCTGGATACTTCCATTGACTTGAGATATAATACTGCTTATGAGTATGTACCGGCAAGTGGTGGTGATGATGAGGGTTACCTGATGATGAAATACACAGAGTTTAATTACCAAAAACCAGAAACTAAAACATTGCCTTACTTAAATAATAACCTGGTACTATTCCGGCTTTCTGATATTTATTTACTGGATGCAGAAGCACTGGCTTATAACGGTGACCTGGAAGGCGCCCGTGCAGCACTTTCCATGACGGAAGACAGGGCAGGTATTTCCAGCTATACGGCTCCTACTTCAGCTTATGATATGCTGGATGAAATTGTGATAGAGAGAGGCAGGGAGATGACTGGTGAAGGATCGTTTTTTTATGACCTGGTAAGAACTGAACCCACCCAGGGTTGGTTAGAATATGTTGGTTATCAAGCTGACAGGGTACTTTCAGTGAATAAAGGATACTACTGGCCGCTGGACATGGGTGCACTTTTTCCGCAGGATAAATTATTGGTACAAAACCCCTGGTGGATCACACATAAATAAGAAAACTTTAAACTTGATTCCATGAATTATAAAATAAATTTTATGAAAATATCAGCAAGCCAATTTTTATTATTAATCGGCTTCACATTGCTCATTTTCGCATCCTGTAAAAAACAGGATTACATTACCGGTGGCGTTCCCGAAGATATAAATAAGTATAAAAATACCAGTACGTATGATGTATTAGCCGGGAATCCTTTATATGATACCCTGGTAAAGGTACTTAATGCAGCAGGCATGAAAGATAAGATCAATACACAGGGAACCACATTTTTTGCGCCATCCGATTATTCGATTTATAATTATCTGAATAGACGTACTAGTGATAACCAATACATAAATTATGATGCACCAGTATTTGGTTTAGATTCTTTGTTGTACTATGTAACCAATAATATTAATGGCACCCGTGATTCATTATCTCTCTACCTAATACCGCAATTACTTACATATGATAAGCTTACTGAAACAGGAGCTTATTTTAATACAGGCCTGGCCGGAGAAAAGGTTATTATCTCTTACGAAACTACAAAGGACCCTAACCTGGGCTACAACCCGGTAGTATCAAGTTATCCAAGGCTGGTTTATTTCACCCATCTATGGTATCCTTATACATTAAATGATGCAAATCCGGCGGGAGATGTTCCTTTGAAAATCGGCGTACGAACACGGGTAATAACTTCTGGTTTACAAACTCAAACTGGTATTATTAATGCACTTACCAATTCTCATTTTCTGTTTTTTTACGGCACCAAAAAATAAAACTTTTTTAGGATGAATACATATAAAAAAATAATTTTAGCAACTATAATAGCAGGCACAATCTTTAGCGCTGCTTTTACATCCTGTACAAAAATTCAGGATGGCTTTATTAGTCCTTACATACAATATGCTGTGAATGAATTTTCTTTTGTTCGTGGACGCATTACTTCCTCCTATTCCCTTATTCCGGATGGTTCTAATATTCCCTTGCATGTAACATGGACTCATATTTATGACTCGACCGGTAAAATCGTGGATGATATTTTTCGCAAAAAATACCTCGTGGGCATTTGGACATCTGCTTACGATCCATTAACAGATATTACCTATGCCTCCATTTTCGCAAAACGGGCTGTAGATAGCCTACCACCTATTTTAGTAAACGAGGCGAATGGAACTATTACCACAAATAGCGGATCCTTCAATCTTCCTCTTGGCACCTACAGCATGGATTTAGAAGTGTCAAACTCCGCAGGTAAGCAAGAGTTAAAAAATATTTTGAAGATTACCATAACGGATGGCAAGGCACTTGAAACTGCTCCTGAACAGGGAACTTTTAGAAATCAACTTGCATTAGTTGGTAATGCAGCTCCTTCACCTATATTTAATTTCAGTAATAATGACAATCCTTTTGACGATTATTCCGTCACTAGGTTTGCAGATACTCCGAATATATTGGTATTGAAAGTAATGGATAGAAATGGAGTTCCATTTAGCCCGCTAAAAGGGGAAATAACTAAGCGACCGAATACTGGCCTAAATCCAATTCCCCCATTCCTTCAGAATTTACAGGATTATGCACCCGATACCTATATAGCGACCGATACTGCCATGATCATAAAATACCCTTTAACACCTTTTCCTATAATAAGTCTTGGAAATGGATTTAATATGTATTATAACATACTTTCTACTCATATAAGTATTGATAGCACATCAGATTGGTCAATTAATACGCCGGGGAATTTTTATAAAGGCCCTGCGGATCCACATTATCTTGGGGTTTATCAGAA
Organism: Ginsengibacter sp.; assembly: GCA_039922615.1. Taxonomy (GTDB): domain Bacteria; phylum Bacteroidota; class Bacteroidia; order Chitinophagales; family Chitinophagaceae; genus Ginsengibacter. The sequence continues at coordinate 1,131 of JBDTEF010000045.1, read as the reverse complement.
CGGGAGATATAATTATTATTTAAGGGTTCCCATGAGAATTCAGGTACCGGGGGCTTACGAAATTGCAATAAAGGTTTTGAATATAACTTACAGGTAGAATGCGATACAGCTTGTTATTAGATTTCAGCGTTTATGCATAAAGGTATATTGGAATGATAGATGAATTTTTTAAAAATTTTATATTGCCAAGGGAAAGTAATTTTATAAGGTAATATTTGAATTAAATAATTTGCAACATATTTATTATCAATTAATGCGGAAATTTTATAGGGTTGGTATTTAGTATAGTCTTACAAATAATATTAAACGCTGTAAATTTTATTTTTCTGTCATGTTCTTTTAGTTGGGCTATTGTTTTTACAATAGTCCTTTTTTTTAAAATTACAATAGTAATTACAGCAATTATTGCAGTCTTTAATTGTCAAAATAGTACAAGGATTTACGTTAATCGTTGCAAGTTGACTTAGGTATAAACAATAACTTCGAAAAGTGAAGAAACTTCAGGTGTGCAACAGTTTACTATTTGGTTCTAAGAATAATCTTAAATGAATATTTTATAATAGTTACGTCTCTCATTTTTATTTCTATAAAACTAAATATACTACCAATGAAAAAAGAAAAACCTTTTCAAAATCCATTAAGTATTGTTCTTAATTATTTTAACGTTGATTCAATTTTCATCTACTAAAATGATTTGTATGAATTCCGAAAAAGAATAGATTTTATCATTATTTAGTTTTAAGAAAGTGTTCATAAAATACTCCCAAAACAGCTTAAATTATTTTAAATTACTATCCATGATTTTGAAATAATTTTTAGAAAATGTTTAATTTTTTACTATGTATAAAATACGAAATATAATATTAGTGGCTTTTCTTATGATATTCTCTTCAAGATCTGCAGCCCAAACAATGTACCAGCCCACATGGGAATCCCTTGATAAGTATACAGTACCCGACTGGTTCCGGGATGCAAAATTTGGCATTTTTATACATTGGGGTGTATATGCTGTACCTGCGTATGGTGGCGAATCGTATGGAGAATGGTATCCTTACAACATGTACAGAAAAGGGACTCAAGTTTTCAAACATCATGTAGATACCTATGGCACGCAGGACACATTCGGGTATA
>JBDTEF010000044.1:0-9295 GCA_039922615.1 Ginsengibacter sp. | reverse complement strand
AATAAAACTTCCCTGGCATCGGCCTGTATTCATTTTGGATTTACTGACCAGGCACATTTCTCCCGCATATTCAAAAGAATGTTCGGCACTTCAGCAATACCACTTTTAAAAAACAGCCGCTACGTACAGTTTCTATCGCCGGAAGTGTAGATAGCTTTGTTCTTAAATAATTACACTATGCGGGCAATACAAATTGATCAATACGGTAAAGCCGATCTATTGCAAATACGGGACATACCAAAACCCTCTTTTAAAACCAATGAAGTACTTGTAGGAGTGCAATACAGCGGCGTAAATCCAATTGATCTCAAATTCAGGTCAGGTAAAATGCAACAACAGATTTCTAAAACATTTCCATTTATTCCGGGATGGGAATTGGCGGGTATTGTAGACAAGGTGGGTGATTCAGTCAAACGATTTAAAGTCGGCGATGCCGTTTACAGTATGCCCAACTCTATGCAGGAAGGCAGTTATGCTGAATACATATCAATCGACGAAAATGAGGTAGCCATGAAGCCGGAAACAATTTCATTTGCGCAGGCAGCTGCTATCCCGATGGTTGCAGGTGCTGCATACACAAGCCTCGTAAAAGTCGGAAAAATAAAACCTGGTCAAAAAATTCTTATCCATGGAGCTGCAGGAGCGGTTGGTTTCTTTGCGGTGCAAATTGCAAAAAATGAAGGCGCTTATGTCATTGGCACTGCCTCATCTGAAGGTGTCGATTTGCTACAATCTTTGGGTGTCGATGAAATCATTGATTATACTAAAACAGATTTTACAACAGTCGTTAAAAACGTTGACATCGTATTGGATTTGGTTGGTGGTGAAACACAACTTAAATCGTTTGATGTAATTAAAAAGGGTGGCCAACTCATTTCCATTACCATGCCTCCTTCACAAGAAAAAGCTGAGGGCGCAGGAATCAATGCAGTCTTTGTTTATACAAACCCTGACTATGAAATGCTGGAGGAAATAAGTGCAATGATTGATAACGGAAAATTGAAAGTAAATACACCAATGATTCTCCCTCTGGATGATGCTATAAAAGCGCATGAAATGATTGAACAAAGAACTGCAAAAACCAAAATAGTTCTTGATGTAAAAAATAATAATTTTCAATAATAACAGCGAAAAATGATTTTCAAAATAGAAAACAATAAAAAAGTTGGTAACCCCCATATAAAAATTTTATATCCCGGAAAGGCAATGGGCACCGGTGATTCAGGATTTGCAAGTATAGGGCGAATTGATCATGCCTCATTGCCACCCGGCGCTTTTATTGCGATGCATCCTCACATCAATGATGAGATACTATCTTATTTTAGAAGTGGAAAAGTAAAACACACCGACTCTGCCGGCTTTTCAGAATATATTACGCCCTCCAGGTTAATGCTGATGAAAGCGGGCCATTCCTTCTTTCACGAAGAAAAAATTTTGGATGATAGTGAGTTGTTGGAAGGGTTGCAAATCTTTATCCGGCCAAAAAGTAAAGATCTGAAACCCGAAGTAACTTTTTACGAATTACCGGAAGTGTACAGCAAAAATAAATGGCGTTTACTTGCAGGACCAAATACTGAAGCACCACTCAGGTTGACATCGGATACATGGATTTATGACATCCAGATTACAGGAGAAAATGAAATTGAACTACCCCTGCTTTCCTACAATAATTTGACATTCTTATTATATATTTTCCAGGGAAGTGCTGTGGTAAACAATTTGATGACTTTGTCCAAAGGTGAAAGTATTATTTTGAAGGATGAGGAAAACATCAGCATTCACTCTTCGAATTCAGAAATGGTTTTGTTTGTGACAGATGAAAGTGCACCATTTTTTGACGGTGGAATGTACAGTGGCAATCAAAATAATAGCTAACCATACAATATTTTATAGAAGAATATCATGGAAAAAACAACAGAAAATAACGAGAAACAAACAGCACGCCTGGAAGCCTTTAGTGATGGCATTTTTGCGGTAGCCATTACATTGCTTGCACTCGAAATTGGTATTAAGGAATATGAAGGCGCAACAAATGAAAACCTCTGGCAAAAAATTATAAGTAATTGGCCGGAGTACTTTACTTATTTCAATTCGTTTGCAACCGTTTTATTAATGTGGATGGGGCATCATAAAATTTTCAACCGTATCTGGCGGGCCAATCGCTCTGTAATCCTTATAAATGGATTACTGTTATTATTTGTTGCCCTCTTCCCCTTTCCAACAAAAATGGTTGGTGCTTTTATTGGAACAGGAGCTGTCAATACAGCTGTTTCAGTTTATGCCGGATTTACAGGGTTAATTGTAGTTTGTATGTTGCTGTTAAATCTTACCATCATCAAAAACCCTTCATTAGTTCTAAAAAAAAATACTAGTTTGCCATGGTTTAAAACCCAGGTAAAACAACAGGTACTGGCAATTGTTATTTATGCCATCGCTGCTTTTGTTGCTTTTTATTCACCAGCGATTGCATTAGGTATTACTTTTTTAATGTGGGTCTTTTGGGCTATCGTCACAAAAGATACTGAGGATGAAAAATCATGAATGTATAAACTTTATTGACACTTTCAGTCACTTAAGGATTGCTAATTATCTTTTCCTGCTCTCTGATTTATTTCGGCAAACAAGTTCCTTTCCGCATATTTCAGGATAAATTTTTCCCGACTTCTTACATTTGCCAAAACTAAATTCTTAATTTAGCGAATAATTACCCTTTATATTTTTCTTTCTTCGGGTTATTGACATGCTTTTCCTTTTCAATAATTAAATTAATTTTTTCTATTATCTTAGTAACGTTTCCTGAAAGAATGAAACCTCTAAATTTAATTACCATGACAATGCCACATCTCTCTTCTCATTGGAAAAAGGTATTTTTTATCACCTTATTTTATTTCATCACCATGAATTCAATTGCGCAATCAACAGGTAAATATCTTTCTGCAGAGGAAAGTGATCCGATAAAATTGGGATGGATGCAGGGTTTTCCACCAAAGAAAGATAAAATTTTGAGTGCAGCGGACGGCTCTTTTTTTAAATTTCCGGCGAGCCGCTGGGGCGTCGTACACATGCGTGAATTAATGCCTACCGTAAATGTGTCAAGAGGATTAAAATCTCCACAGGCTCTGCCTTATCAATTAGATGCCAAAATCGATTCCCTGGAATTTATTCCATCAGGAGAGAAAAATAAAATGACCTGGGCAGCATCTCTCTGGAAAAATTATACAGATGGAATCATCATCCTGCACAAAGGTAAAGTGGTGTATGAGCGCTACTTTGGCGCACTAAATGAGAATGAAGTTCACGCGGTAATGTCATTGACTAAATCTTTTACAGGTACGCTTGCCAGTATGCTGGTTGCTGAAGGTACGCTGGATGAAAATAAATTGGTCGCATCGTATGTTCCTGAATTAAAAAATGCTGCTTTCGGCGATGCAACAGTGAGACAGGTAATGGATATGACGACCGGTCTGAAATACAGTGAAGAATATGCAGATCCAAAGGCAGAGATATGGGACTTTTCAGCAGCCGGAAATCCTTTGCCAAAACCAAAGGATTACAAAGGACCTGTCGGATATTATGCCTACCTCGAAACTGTAAAAAAGGAAGGTAAACATGGTGATGCATTTGGATACAAAACCGTAAATGCAGATGCACTAGGCTGGATCATCTCCAGGGTTACCGGCAAATCAGTAGCCACGCTGCTTTCTGAAAGAATCTGGAGCAAGATCGGAATGGAACAATCTGCCTGTTACCAGGTAGATGCATTGGGAATACCTTTTGCAGGTGGTGGCTTCAATGCCGGTCTTCGTGACCTTGCCCGATTTGGAGAATTGATTTTAAATAAAGGACTCTGGAACAACGAACAAATTATACCAAAGAAAGCAATCGATGATATTGAAAAAGGAGGCAGCATAGAAGCTTTTGAAAAATCAGGCCACCCGGAGTTGAAAGGTTGGTCATACCGTGACATGTGGTGGATCACTGAAAATAAACACAAGGCTTTTTCAGGAAGAGGTGTATACGGACAAGCGATCTATATTGATCCAACTGCAGAGATGGTGATTGTTCGCCTGGCTTCTCACCCTGTTGCTGCTAATAGTGCAAATGATGCCTATTCCCTTCCAGCATATGAAGCAGTGGCAGATTATTTAATGACAAAGTAGGTAAAGGATCGATTAATAATCGTAAGAAATTTTTTAGAAAAACAGGGATAAAATTTCATCAGATAATTTAAAAGGGAAATACAAGTTTATTCCAGGATCTATTACTGACGTGCCTTTCATTCATAAATTCACTATGTACTTTACAGCGCTAAGAAAAATTGTGTTTATTTCAAAATCTTCTACTCTATAATTCTTTTAAAATTTTCAAAACTACGGTTCACCCATTTCACATTGCCCACTACCAGGTTAAAAGAAATAATAGCAATAGCTGCACAAACTATCCCGGCCAGAATATCTAACACATAATGATGATCATTATAAACAGCAGAGAACCAAATACCCAACATAATTAGTGCAAAAATTATATTGATCCATCCTAATTTATTTTTTAATCCATAATACAAAACAAGGATAGGGTAAGATGCATGAAGCGATGGCATGGCAGCAAAAACATTAGAACTTTTGGCATACAACGATTTAAAAATTTCTACATGAAACATATTATCAAATCTTTCTAACCCCGCAGCAGAGCCCGGAGTTTGTGCAATAAAAATATCTCCATAACGGTGAATATACCATGGTGGCGCCGCAGGATAAATATAATAAATTATAAAGCCAATCACGTTTACCCAAAGAAAAGTAAGTGCAAATTTCAGGAACTGATCCCTTCTGTTTAAAAATAACCAGGCTGCAAATAGAAGTGGGACAGGCACCCAGCATAAATAAAAAAAGCCGCTCATGGCATTCAAAAAGGGCGTCTGTTTTTGAAACAGGAATTCATTCGCAGTTAATAAATTACCTTGGTATTTTATGCCAAAAAAATATTTTTCATGCTGATATAGATCTGAAATGTGTACATCATTTACCCAATAATTTGGAAAGGCCTTCATATAATCGAACACGATCCAATAGATAATAAATATGGAGAAGCCCAGGATTAATTTTCTGCTGATGGAGGTAGCATAATAAAAGGAACAAAATATTCCAATCAACACTAACTGATCCGGTTTAAAACCAATAAGTATAAATGATAGCAACAGGTAAGCTGATGAAATAATTAAAATAATCAATAACCCTTTCGGTGAAAATCTTTTAAACGGAGAGATTAATTGTTTCATTTTTTGTACGTTAAATTTAAACTTTCGGATGAATCCTTTCCCTAACTTCTTTATTTGAAACAGGATCTATTCCTTTTAACTCTACATATTTTATATTTGGTTTCCAAAAACTACCTCCTTCATCAATTTGAATATAAACCCGTTTAAGAATTTTCCTTTCACCATTATTTATCGTAAAATATACCTGCCATACACCATTCACTCCTCTCTCCAATTGAAATCTTTTCTTTTTATAAGAAACAAAATTTAAATCATATTTTCCCTCTCCTGTTTTCCTAATTTGCATACCATAACCAAATTCTTTTTGAATAAAATTCAAAGGGAGTTGTTTACCGCCTTCCTGGTACCTTATCCAATAAACATTTACAGGTCGTTCAATATCAACTTTCCCATTTACCAGATTCAGGTCTACAACAATTGTATTGGTATTTGGTTGCCGCTGCAGGTAAAATAACAGGTAGGGATTACTTTTTGGTATTGGAAAAGTATCCGCCGGCGATGTTGCCTGTGAATAGCATTTATTATTGAGGGACATCTACATCACGATCAAACCTATGATAACATATTTCATAATCCAATCACTGCGCCTCCAGCGCCTTTTTTGCAGCAAAAAGCCTCTTCAATGCTGTAATGTTGCTTAGTACAGCCATCACAGTTATAGGTAATGTAAAAATGGTAATTGTTTCAAAAACAAGAAAAGAACTTCCAGGGAAATAATATCTATAATCTCCGCCAAGAATCTGACCGGCAATTCCACACGCCAAAGCACTTACACCGGTTAATACTACCCTTTCAGGTCGCTGCATCATGCCGCCTTTATTTTCAATTCCTAAACCTTCACTCCTGGCCCTGGTATAACTTACCATCATTGATCCGATAAGTGCAATAAAGGCAAACAAGGAACTCAAAAAATAATGATACGCTATTAAGTAATAACAGATTCCGAGGAACATGACCAGTTCGCTATACCTGTCTAAAACCGAATCGAAAAGGGCACCATATTTTGAACTCATGTTTCCGAGCCTGGCCACCTGGCCATCTAACATGTCGAACAATCCCGAAAATAGTATTAATGCACCCGCCCAACCGATGTATTCAAAATTGCCACGGTTACCTTTTTCAGCGCCTTCTATAAATATGATGGCCACACCTATGTTTAATATAAAACCTATCAGCGTTACTGCATTAGGCGTAAATCCTAATTTTATCAATAATCTCACCAAAGGATTGATGATGCTGTAAATCATTTTTTGTAAATTTTCTCTCATTTTTATGTTGGTTGATGATTAAAAATCAGGCAGATCTAAACATTCTTTTTCCATTCTTTTGTATATCTTTTTATGAAAAGTTTTATTACCGTATTTATGCATCTCACACTATTTTGACTGCGTTTTGAAAACAAAATTCTTTTGCAAAGGATAATTGTAACCAAAGGCGACCAGGATGGAAACAACTGTTTTTACGACCAAATAATTGATATTGGTTTTTGTCAAAAAATACATGCCACAACTATTGAGCAGGATATAACCAATCCATACCAGGATGTATCTTCCTGCTTGTCGTACTTTGTTTTCGTCCCTGGCCACAAAAACCCATCGGCGACCCAGAGTGAAATTAATAACGCCTCCACAAATATTGCCTCCGACACTTGCAACTACCACATTTATTGAAAAAATCTGCACGGCAATAATGGTAACCAGGTAATCGAAAAAGGAGGAAATAAGGGAAGCAGCGTTAGCTTTTAAAAAAGTAAGCATCTCAAAATATTTTAAACCAGATACATCCCATCAACAATATCCATGCGTAAATACCTGATAATACATCATCCGCCATCACACCCCAACCGCCTGGCAGTTTTTCCAAATTCCGTATACCTAGTGGTTTTACAATATCAAAAAAACGAAAAGCCACAAAAGCGAAAACCAAATATTGCCATTTAAAAGGAACAAATAATAAGGCGATCATCATTCCTGCAACCTCATCGATTACAACCTTACTGCTGTCTTTTCCCCACAATATTTCTACTTTATCCGCACAATAGATGCCTATAACAACAACAATCAACGTTGAAAATATTTCAACAACCAAAGGCATAGTAGGCCATAAAAACCAAATAATACAATAGACGGCTGCGGCAACAGATCCTCCACCTTTTGGTAAAAACCCGATGCCGCATACAGTCGCTATTGCTTTATTCAATATCATTGTAAGGTCTCCACAAGATCCTGGTAATAATCCAGGCCGAGGTGAGTGATAAGATCCTCTCCCATTATATGCCTCAATGTATTTTGCAATTTCATTAGCTGTTTAAAAATATCATGTTCTGCCGGTAGTCCGGGTAATGTTTGCGGAGATTTTAAATAGAATGAAAGCCATTCCTGGATGCCACCCATTCCAGCACGCTTAGCAAGGTCCATAAATAAAGCAAGATCCAAAACCAATGGCGCAGCTAAAATAGAATCACGGCATAAGAAGTCAATCTTTATTTGCATTGGATAACCCAACCAGCCAAAAATATCAATGTTATCCCACCCTTCTTTATTATCACCCCGTGGCGGATAATAATTAATTCTCACCTTGTGGTACATATCTCCATATAAAACGGGATTAGATTCACTTTTGAATATTTCATCCAACACACTTAATTTGGAAACTTCTTTCGTTTTGAAATTATCCGGATCGTCTAACACCTGGCCATCCCTGTTTCCAAGAATATTGGTGGAGAACCAGCCGCTAACACCCAACGCTCTTGCCTTTAAACCCGGTGCAAGAATTGTTTTCATCAGGGTTTGTCCTGTCTTAAAATCTTTACCTGCAATTGGCGTATTGGTTTCATTGGCCAACTCCATCAGGGCTGGAATATCTACTGTAAGATTTGGCGCTCCATTGGTAAAAGGAATACCCATTTTTAATGCTGCATAGGCATAGATCATACTCGGCGCTATGTTGGCATCGTTATTTTTCAATCCTATTTCAAACAATTCAAGGCTATTGTGCGCGTCAGAAATTTCAATATACTTTTCTGTGGAAGCACACCATACCAATACAATTCTTGCGCAATTGTTATCTTCTTTAAATTGTTTAATATCGTCCATCAAAGCCAAGGCCAGGTCATATTTTGTTGCTGCTTTTTTTACATTCGGCCCGTTGATGTTTCTGACATAATCTTCATCAAAAACAGCAGACATAGGCTTTATTTTTTCCAGATCTGCTTTTACTTTCTCCAAAAGGCGTGTGTCTAAAACGCCGGCAGTTAAGGCTGCTTCGTACACGTTGTCTTCATAAATATCCCATCCTCCAAAAATGATATCATCTAATCCAGTCAGGGGCACAAAGTCTTTTATTAACGGGTTTCTTTCTTCAGTTCTTTTACCGAGACGAATTGTACTCATTTGCGTAAGCGATCCGATCGGATGAGCAATTCCCATTTTCACTGCCTCTACACCTGCTATCAAGGTTGAGGCAATAGCGCCCAGGCCAGGAATTAAAATACCCAATTTGCCATCGGCGGGTAATACATCTTGTTTCATGTTCTAAATTTTAAATGTTTAATTCTATGTTTCTATTAATTATAACCAGTTTAATTGACGGTACCACTTTACGGTTTCCATTAACCCGTTTTCCAAATTAAATAATGGATTAAAATTCAATTCTCTCTTCGCTTTTTCTATACTGCAAACCCAATTTTTCCCTGTTAATTCATTTAATTTATCCTCATTTAATAAAGGCGTTTTATTGAATAGATTTCCGGCTTTTTCCAGGGATATACTTACCCATTTTATCAAAGTGTAAGGCATGTACATTTTAAGGGTTTTCTTTTTCATTATATATTTCAGATAGTTGGCAAAATCATACCGTGTATAACTATTGCCATCTGAAATATTATATGTTCCATTGTTTGGATTAGACAATGCATTGATAGTTACATCTGCCATATCTTTTGCATAAATGAAACTCAACCGCTGTGCCATTTTTCCAATATATAATTCGTAGCCTTTTTTTATTAATTTAAATAAC
>JBDTEF010000043.1:0-13084 GCA_039922615.1 Ginsengibacter sp. | reverse complement strand
CAGATCTTTATCTAATGGAGCATTAATTTATTAAAGCTAAGAAAATAGTGCATTATAAAGTGTGCTATACCAATCGGTCAGCCAAGAAAATTATCGGCAATACCTCGGCTCCCTATCGCCGGAAACTCCATGAGAGCATTGAATTATTAAGGCCGATAATAATTTTATATTTTTTTATGAAAGAATTTCAGAAAATATTTACAAAAGACATAATGGCCGTTGTTCTTGTCACCACGAGACAACCATAGTTCTCCAATTTTGAAACGGTCCAATGAATAATATTTTTCTTTTTATTAAAATTTTAAAAAATTATTTCTGAGCCAATACTTTCGAAATTGCTTTGATAGCAATCGCTTCCATTATTTTATACCCCTCTAAAGTAGGATGTACACCATCCGTTGCCAACTCCTTTTTCATGCCATTATTTCCATCATTGAGCGCGGAAAAATAATCGACATAGGCAAAATCATTTGCTTTCGCAAATTCTTCAATCATTTTATTCAGTACAGGTATTTTAATATTTGGCTGCAAACCCTTCTGCCAGGGGTAATCAAAAGCCGGGGTAATTGAACAGAGCAATACTTTTATATGATGCACTTTTGCAAGCTCAGCCATCGAGGCAATATTGCCCAAAATGTTATCCAATGAAATTTCACCGGTATTGCCAGCTATGTCATTTGTTCCTGCTAAAATGATAACTGCCTGTGGGTGTAAATCAATAACATCTTTGCGAAATCTTACAAGCATCTGGGAGGTGGTTTGTCCGCCAATACCCCTGTCAATATAGTTGTTACTGATAAAAAAGGTGGAATCACTTTGAATCCACATATCCGTTATAGAGTTACCCATAAAAACAACTTGCCGTTTTGATTGAGGTAATTGTTTAACTACTTCATTCGATTTCTCATAACGGCCAAAGGCCGCCCAATCTCCTTTCTGTGCTTCTGCTTTCATCATTAAAAAACATGTTGCAGCAAATAATAACAGCGTTCTTTTCATAACTTTTCAGGATAATTTAATTCTATGAAATATATATTTTTTCTTAAAAAGCAGAAACGATTAAGCCTGCTGCTGTCACTTCCTGTTTGAAATAAATGAGGTAAATATTAACCAATGTCAAGTTATAAACGTAAAGATTATTACTTCACATAAATAGAATCCATATTTTCTCCGCAATGCAACATAGCAGATTTAAATTCAGGATGATTTTTGCCTAAATATGGATTTACAATTTCACTTGTATTACTTATCCAGTTGGCACCCTCATCGCCAAAGGCCATAGGGCAATTCTGCCAATATAATTTTTCTCCTTCGTATCCTATGGCACGCAAGAATGGATATAGATTTTCGGAAACATTTTGAAAATTACGCCGCATTTTTGTCAAATCAGTTTCCTGCAAAATTGGTGTGGCATTGGTTTTCATTTCTGATACCTGTTGAGTAGCAGCAGTCAAAATTTTGGGATCATCATTTTGAAGATCAGTAAAGTTCAGGCTATCGAGCCTGGTGATAAAGGCAAAAGAGGCACTTTTGATAGAACCAGTGTCACCATCCACAAAAGCATTTTTCATTACAAGATAAGAACCAATAGTATTATCTATACCTGTATTAAAAGCCGCTGAATGTTTTTTTACCTCCACTGCCGTTGCTTTTGTTTCGGTATTGCCCCCAACAGAACCTTTATCTGTTTTGAAGAATAACCACCATACACCGAGCACAATAATGATAAGAAATGCGATTGCCAATACCCTTTTCATAAAAAATTATTTTGTCCGCAAAGGTACGAAAATTAAACAACCTCTACTTTTACATTGCCTTGAGAAGAATGAATAATTAATATTGGTTGATCTCTATTTTTTTAATTTCTTTCCGGATATAAATGCTGGAAATTTTACAATAGAGAATGAATTTTGCATTAAATAAATAGAAAATGAATTTATTTAAAAAATATTTTAAATGATAAAAATCAGCAAGAAAAATATTTTGACTAAATAGAAAAAGGATTCCAGATCAATGAAACCCTCTACTATTATATGGTGACCGCGTTAGGATTCAAACCTAAAACCTTCTCATCCGTAGTGAGATGCTCTATTCAATTGAGCTACGCAGCCATTTTGATTGAAATCTTCTGTTTTTATTTTACAATTACACGCAGAATCCTTTGCAATCGGGCGCAAAAATAATAAACTTTTCTTTTAAGACAAGTTGTTCTTTTGTTTTTATGAATATTCTTTAAAAAAATCACCATTCTTTTGCATCTTGCAGGCATGAAAATATATTTCTGGTCAATCGGAAAAGCGCATGAATCATATGTAAAAGAAGGAGTTGAACTGTTCACCAAACGTATTTCTCATTATTACCCGGTAGAATGGAAAATTTTTCCTTCTGCCAGGAATCCTGCGAACTTATCCATAGAAGAAATAAAAAAAGCAGAATCGTTGCCCCTATTAAATTCATTGCAAAATGAAGATATTTTAATTGCACTTGATGAATTTGGCCACCAATGGAATTCTGTTGACTTATCTGTCTTCATTCAAAACAGAGCCAATGAAAGTATTAAAAACATTTTTTTTCTAATAGGCGGGGCATATGGACTGCATGAAAGTATACTTAAAAGATCTAATTATAAATGGAGTTTGGCTAAACTCGTATTCCCGCATCAACTTGTTCGATTGATACTTTCAGAGCAGATTTACCGTGCATGTACTATTTTAAGAAATGAAAAATACCATCATCTATAGTTTTTATGTAGGTTTGACGCTTATTTCAATAAAAATATTCAATGTCTGTAACAATTATACTCCTGGCAATTACTGTTATTGTTTCACTCCTGGCATTCAGATCCAGGAAATTAATGGATAGTCTTATTTTTTACCCGGTTACTATTGTAGAAGAAAATCAATATTATCGGTTTATAAGTTACGGTTTCCTGCATGCTGACATTTCACATTTGTTTTTCAATATGTATGCTTTTTACCTGTTCGGAGGGGCTACTGAAAATGCCTTCATTCAAATATTTGGACAAATTGGGACTACACTCTATATCCTGATGTATTTCCTTTCACTTATCGCCTGTGTAATTCCGGATTTTTTAAAAAATAAGACGAATCCAAATTACAGAAGCCTGGGAGCTTCAGGAGCGATATCAGCAGTTGTTTTTGCTTATATTATGATAGATCCATTACAAGGAATTGGCTTGCTTTTTATACCGGTGTTTATTCCCGGATTTTTATTCGGTATCTTATTCCTGGTGGTTTCTTATTTTTTAGGAAAGAAAGGAGGAACATCAGTGAATCATTCTGCACATATCTGGGGAGCTATCTTCGGTGTCATTTTTCTGATCGTTTGTGCAGAATTATTTTCGGATTATCCGTTGGTAGATAATTTTATAGATTCCATAAAAACGTTAGATTATAAAAATATTTTTACAACCGCCTGATCCAATTATTGTATTTTCGGGTATTTACAGAGATGAAGGCTTGATTAAAAAATCAATTTAAGGATCAATAAAAAATTGCATGAATTTTATTTGAGCTAAGGCGCTAATAATTGCTGCCACCAATTATTCCCATTTGCACGAATTAGTTTAGCTGACTTCGATGTGTAAAATTTCTTTGGTATTAACTGAAATTTTAAACCGATCATCTATTCTCTTTCCTACTACCCAAATAATTCTTTTATTGCTTTCTATGACCCAAATCTTCTCCTTGTCGGTCATTGATATTTTCTGATCTATGAAAAATTTACTAAGTTTCTTTTTGTGTTTCATTCCCAAAGGATAAAAATAATCGCCTTGTTTCCATTTTCGAAGCAATAAAGGAAAAGTGATGGAAGCGGCGTCCAATAAGGCTACATTCTCTGAATAATTAAGAACCAAATCTGAATGAATATTTATTAAGTTTTTTTTCTTCAATTTTAAATTCCTTTGCTCAAAAATAAACTCACCATCACTTGTATCTATTAAAATATTCTTCGAATCTACAGGGTTTAATGGCGCAATGATAAGCCAGGCGCGGTTTCTGAATATGAGATGGGTGGCAGAAGAAATATATTTACCTGTTTCGCTATTCAACAAAGGAATTACTTCATTTGTTTGATTGGGCTTAAATCCATACTCTTTGATAACCTCATAAAGAATTGTCCTGAGGGGTTTGGCTTTTAATAATTTCAAAACCGGGATATGAATTTCATTACCCTTTATTTCTATTAAATTCTTTTTATGAAAATCAACTGATTGCTGATACAAAATTTCTATTTCTCCAAATCTTTCTATATTCTTCTGAAGGTTATCTTTCACTTTTGGAAAGACTTTTTCCAAACCCGGGATCAGTTGATTTCTGAAATAATTTCGCAAGTATTCATCTGAAAAATTAGTAGAATCATCTACATAAGATAAAGAATTGTCTTTTGCAAATGCTAATAATTCCTCTTTTTTAGCAAACAACAAAGGTCTCAGCAAATTATTTTTTTTCGGTAAAATACCGTGCAATCCTTTAATCCCGGTTCCTTTAAAAAAATTCATCAATAGTGTTTCCACATTGTCATCAGCATGATGGGCAGTCAATAAAAACCACCTGGTATCTTTTGAATGAGTATGTTTTAATAAAGCTGATTTTTCCTGTAATTCACTGTTGAAAATGATTGTTTGTTCTTTTATTAGTTCATTGAACCAGGCGTATCTTAATTCCCTGGCTGCCATTTCAATCGAGACTTTATGGCTTTCTGCAAATTTTATGGTATCAAATAGTCTTACAAAAACAGCCACCTTGTATTTTTGCCCTAAAGCCCTGACAAATTTTTCATCTCTATCACTCTCCTCTCCTCTTAACTGAAAATTACAATGAGCCATTGAAAAGGAATATCCTGCCTGGTGGCATAGTTCGCAAAGCACGACTGAATCAAGTCCCCCGCTAACTGCCAATAATAAATCATCTTTTTTACCAAAGAGATTATGACGTTGAATAAAAGCGGTAAAATCCTGGGAGAGTGATTTCATTTTGTTGAGAAAATTTACTCTTTTGTTTTATGTATTTGATTTTAATTAGTGGGAATTATCTTTTAGATTTTTCGGCAAATAAAAATATATTTAGCCTGCATATTCATCTTCTGCATCCTCGAATGCTGCCTGTAATTCAGAATAGGAATGTGAATCTTCCAACATTTTTGCCACTTCCATCCCTCTCGCATATACCTTCATTGCTTTAGGGAAATCCCCTAGACGCTCTAATGTTTTCCCCAGGTGATAGTAAGAACCGATGTAAGTTGGTTCTCTTTTAAGAATTTGGTTAAATAACTTTCTCGCCTCTTCATCATTGCCAACTTTTATATATTCTAATGCCAAAGCATGCTCCAGGAAACTATCTTTCTCTGCAGACTTCATATAATTTTTTAATTTCTCAATTCGATCCATCAAAACTTTTTTACTTTTTTAATCCTTAGTATCTTCGCGCCATCAAAAAAATAATACAAAATGAAGATACTTGTTTGCATAAGCAAAACACCAGATACAACAGCAAAAATAGCTTTCACGGATAACAATACGAAATTTTCAGAAGCAGGTGTTCAATTCATCATCAATCCTTATGATGAATGGTACGCATTGGTAAGAGCGATAGAGATCAAGGAAAAAGATCCAACTACCGTTTTACACCTGGTAAATGTTGGTGGCGCTGATTCAGATCCACTTATCAGAAAAGCGTTGGCCCTTGGTGGTGACCAGGCATTCAGGGTAAATGTGGATAGCCACGATAGCTTTTTTGTTGCCGCTCAAATTGCGGAACTGGCAAAACAAAATAGTTATGATATCATTTTTACCGGTAAAGAAACCATCGATTTTAATGGTTCTTCTATTGGCGGAATGGTTGCTGAGATTTTAGAAATGCCCTATATTTCTTTGGCAACCAAACTTACTTTGGAAGGTTCTTCAGCCACAGTAATCAGGGAAATCGAAGGTGGTGAAGAAACGGATGAAGTGAATTTACCCTTGGTGATCAGTTGCCAAAAAGGAATGGCCGAGCAAAGAATTCCTAATATGCGTGGAATCATGAGTGCCCGCACAAAGCCACTACAGGTTGTAGAACCGGTTCAAGTTGAATCGCTTACCTCAATTGAATCATTTGAACTTCCACCGGCAAAAGCAGGCGTTAAAATGATCTCTGCAGATAATCCGGAAGAATTAGTTAGGTTGTTACATGAAGAAGCAAAAGTATTTTAGTAGAACTATTTTAAAAATCTGTCCTGTTGATGATGCTGATTTTTATCCGTCATTAACCAAAAAAAAAACACATGAGCATATTAATATTTTTAGACCAATCAGAAGGAAAAATAAAAAAGAGTTCTTACGAAGTAGCATCTTATGGTGCCAAATTAGCGGAGCAAATGAATACAACTGCCGAAGGTATTGTGTTGGGTTCCGTAAGTGATGACCTCGCCGCTTTGGGAAAATATGGATTAAAAAAGATACATACCGTAAAAAGTATTGATCATTTTGATGATGATGTATTTACGCATGTTTTGGCTGAAGCAGTAAAAACACTGGATGCAAAAGTGATTGTATTTTCCAACAATTTTAACGGCAAAGCTGTTGCACCAAGATTATCAGTCCGACTTAAAGCAGGATTGGTTTCCGGCGCTATTGCTTTACCTGATACAAGTGCGGGCTTTGTGGTAAGAAAAAGTGTATTTAGTGGTAAAGCTTTCGCAAATGTTTCCATTAAAACAGATATCAAAATAATTTCATTAAACTCTAATGCTTTCAAAGCTATAGAAACTGGTGGTACTGCTGAAGTAGCAGAATTGAATGTGGAAATTCCCGTTTCAAGAGTAAAAGTGAAAGAGGTGAATGTTGTATCGGGTGAAATTCCTTTGGCAGAAGCTACGTTGGTCGTGAGTGGTGGTCGTGGTTTAAAAGGACCTGAAAATTGGGCCATTGTTACAGACCTGGCAAAAGCATTGGGTGCTGCAACTGCATGTAGCCGACCGGTAAGTGACAGTGATTGGCGTCCTCACCATGAGCATGTGGGACAAACAGGTTTGGCCATAGCACCTAATTTATATATCGCAATTGGTATCTCGGGTGCCATCCAGCATTTGGCAGGCGTAAATAGAAGTAAGACGATTGTTGTGATAAATAAAGATCCTGAAGCGCCTTTTTTTAAAGCAGCAGATTATGGTATCGTGGGCGATGCATTTGAAGTCGTTCCTAAAATTACAGAAGCAGTTAAGAAATTGAAGAGCTAAATAGAATTGTTTTCTTTCATAAAATAAATCTTTACTGAACTTTGAAGGAAAAGGCAGGAAAGATTTTAAAATATTTGATTGGACAGTAATTATTTTGAGGTTAACTTGACTTAAAAAAAAAGAATTTTACCACGAAGACAGAAAGAATATGAAGGAAGACAATTAAGTTTTTTCTTCCTACCTTCTCTGGCGACTTAGTTGTAAAATAAAAAAAGAAGATTGCCACGAAGACAAAAGGAAGAATTCTTTTCCATTATCATTTCCTGTGTGCCTTAGGGGTAAAAAAAGAAATAAAATTTTTACATTTGTAAGCGACAATTTAAAAGAAGAGAAAAGTATGAAGAAAATTGAATTGGAAATTGTGGCACTTTCTCATAGTATCACCCAGACTCATTCTTATGCAGTCGTACTTGGCGAAATCAATGGTTTGCGTCGACTTCCAATTGTAATAGGTGGTTTTGAAGCGCAAGCGATAGCAGTTGCATTAGAACGGATGCAACCAAGCCGACCTCTAACACATGATCTCATGAAAAATTTCATGATAGCTTTCAATATTGAATTGCATGAAATAATTATTAATGATTTACAGGAAGGAATATTTTTTTCCAAATTAGTTTGCTCCAACGATAAGGATACGGTAGAAATTGATTCCAGGACATCAGATGCTGTAGCGCTCGCTGTACGTTTCGGATGTCCTATTTATACTTATGAAAACATTTTAGAAAGTGCAGGTATGACTACTGAAGCCGACACTTCAAAACAAAAGGTAGTGGTTTCGCATACTGATGAAGGGGGCAGCAGTCTTACAAAGATGAGTTTATTGGATTTAGAAACGCTTTTAAAACAAGTATTGGAATCAGAAGATTATATAAAAGCAGCTTCAATAAGAGATGAAATCAATAGTAGGAAGGAGTTATAATATTACAATAATTATTGCTCAATAATTTATCAGGTGCCACGAACCAATGCAACGCTAAAATACAAATAATTTAAAGTTCGACTGTTAAAGAAACCAATCGATAAAAGTGAATTTTATAGACAGGCTCAAACAAAAAGTTCGCGCACTAAAAGCAGAAATCCAGGTTTTGCTCATTGCCTATTCCGATAAGAGGACACCATTAATCGCAAAAATTTTTATCGGAATTACTGTCGGATATCTGTTAAGTCCTATTGACTTAATTCCAGACTTTATTCCTGTTCTCGGGCTTCTTGACGATTTGATAATTGTTCCTCTTTTGATAACGCTTTCAATCAAACTAATACCCAAAATAATAATTAGCGAAGCAAGGCAAAAAGTAAAAGAAAATCCTGAAAAACTTAAAAAGAATAATTGGATTTTTGCAATAATTATTATTTTCATCTGGCTGACAATATTATATTTGGCATTTAAATATTTTTAAACATCTTTTAACGCACAGTTAGTTACAAAGAAAAAAAACCGGGAGTTTGAATGGAAGAAGTGTATATTCCTGAAGAGTACTTTTGAATAACAATCTAATTAAACTCATAAATTAAACAATGGCAAGGCTTTGACCAATGTGTAATGCATTGCCTCATTCTATAGACCGTGCCCGTAATAAAAATAACTTTTAACTTCCCGGTTTTATATTATTTTCTGACTAAGAAAGAAAGTCAAATTTTTAGCTAATTTTATATCTAATTTGGCAGGCAAAATTGACAACTTCTATTTTTGCTATTTTGCGAAATTAATTGCATTATAAACTTCACCATACTAAAAATCGCATTCATGCAATGGAAAGATTCTGTTACTGTCATCACAGGGGCCAGTTCGGGAATTGGTAAAGCAACGCTCGAACTTTTAAGAAATGAGGGCGGCCGGGTTTATAACCTGGATAATATTCCTCCTGCACAACCTGATCTTTATTTTATTAATTGCGATGTAAGCAACCGTCATAATGTAGATCAATCCATAAAAATAATCTACGATAAAGAAAAAAGAATAGACTTTCTGTTTTCAAACGCCGGACGTCATCTTTTCGCCAATATTGAAGACACTAGTTATGAGCAACTTGAATCACTGGTAAGCATAAATCTAATGGGCACATTTTATCTTTTAAAAACAGTGATTCCGTTGATGAAACTGCAACAAAATGGTAGTATTGTTCTAATGGGTTCTGACCAATCCTTCGTTGGTAAAGCAAGTAGCGCTGTGTATGGAATGACTAAAGGTGCCGTGGCGCAACTCGCCAAAAGCACCGCCATCGACTACGCTTCACACAACATAAGAGTAAATTGTATTTGCCCGGGAACCATTCAAACGCAATTACTTGATAATGCAGTAAAACAGTTTGTAACACAATCGGGACAAGAAGCAACTTCAGTGTATGCATCGCTGAATACAATACAGCCACTTGGCCGTATTGGACGTCCTGACGAGATTGCCAAAACTGTTCGATTCCTTTTCTCTGATGATAGTTCTTTTATCACAGGTGCATTGATTGCTGTTGACGGTGGATATACGTGCCAATAATTAAAAACAAACCAGCACCTGACTTTCATTATTTCCTCAAAAAAAATTAGAAAAAAGTTCGATAAAATTTATTTTATAAATTTGACCTTCAACTTAATTCGGCAACAATTTACTCCTGAGTCAAAATCCAATTCCTTATCATAATCTCATGGTCATTTTTCCCAACTGCAAAATAAATCTTGGTCTCAATGTAATCCGCAAAAGGCCTGATGGATACCATGACATAGAAACTATTTTCTACCCAATTCCCATAACTGACGTATTAGAAATAATTACTTCGGATGAAACCCACATACATATTACAGGGTTGCCTATTGATTTTTTCGGAGATAATATTTGTATCCGCGCTTATGATTTATTGAAAAAAGATTATCCGGATTTACCCAAAATAAATATTCATTTACATAAAGTAATACCAATAGGTGCCGGCCTTGGCGGGGGATCATCAAACGGTATTTCTACCCTACTACTTTTAAACAGCAAATACAATCTCCAAATTCCTGTTGAAAGGCTATATGATTACGCTTTAGAATTGGGAAGCGACTGCCCCTTTTTTATTTTAAACAAACCAGCATTCGCATCTGGAAGAGGTGAAAATTTAGAAGAAATACAATTGTCTTTGTCGGGTTACCAAATGTTGATCGTAAATCCCGGAATACATATCAATACCAAAGATTTATTCCAGCAAATCAAACCCAAAGAAGTTTCAAGGAGTATTAAAGAAATCATTCAATTACCAATTGATGAATGGAAAGATAACCTTGACAATGATTTTGAAAAAGTCGTTTTTGAAAAACATGCAGCCATCAAAAATATAAAAGATCAGATGTACGCAAAAGGCGCTATTTACGCATTAATGACTGGTACAGGAAGTTCTGTTTTTGGAATATTTCCTGGAGATCAAAAGATTGAATATTATATTGATGATAATTATTTTCACCGGTTAATCAATCTTTAGAAAATATAACATGATCCCGAAATAAAGTTTTCCTGGTATTGTCAGAAACACATTTCCTCGATTGCTGTTTGCTTTAGCGGAAGACAGATACTTCTTAAATGGCTTTAGCCGCATATTTCGAATGGAATTACAAAAAGCGGATATGAATAAATGGGAATACTATTCTTTTAGATGTGGCTAAAGCCAAACCATATAATCTTTATCCGTTGACTGAATTCAACGGCAATAGTAAACTGCACCATTACTTATTAGGTATTAAAAAATATTTGAGCAGTCATTTAAAGAGTCCAAAAATATTGAATTATTAATAAGTTTTTCTTCCAAATCAAAAGCAATGAATAATATTTGCTGTCTAGAAGCAAGATAGAAAACCTTACTTATTTATCTGTAATTTTGAAATGCACGCAATATTTAATACCTTCGCCACCTTTAGACGAATGAAACAAATAGCTCCCTTACAACGCTTTTTATCAGGAAATCCCGATTTCCTAGATCACAAGATATAACCATATCGTCCCTTACCTCCTATCGCGATTCGTCCTTTCTTATTTATTTATTAATTTTAATTTATGTCAAAACAATCAACTGTTTCAAAAACAGATCATTTTATACATCTCGAAAATGAATTTGGTGCCCACAATTATCACCCGTTACCTGTTGTACTTCAGAAAGGAAAAGGAATTTTTGTCTGGGACGTAGAAGGTAAAAAATACTTCGATTTTTTGAGTGCTTATTCAGCAGTCAACCAAGGTCATTGTCATCCAAAAATAATCGATGCGCTTAAAAGCCAGGCCCAAAAATTAACGCTTACCAGCCGTGCATTTCACAGTGAAGAATTGGGTGAATTCTGCAAATACATGAGTAATTACTTTCAGTATGATAAAGTGTTACCGATGAACACAGGTGCCGAAGCGGTAGAGACAGCCATTAAACTTTGCAGGCATTGGGGCTATCGTGTCAAAAAGATTGAAGATAATAAAGCCGTAATCATAACCTGTAGTGGCAATTTCCACGGAAGAACATTGGGTATCATCTCTTTCAGCACAGACCCAACAGCTAAAGATGATTTTGGTCCTTATTTAGGTGGATATCACATTATTCCCTACAACGATCTTGATGCCTTAAAAATCGCCCTGGCAGATAAAAATGTTGCCGGGTTCCTGGTAGAACCTATCCAGGGAGAAGCAGGTGTAAATGTTCCTGACGACGGATATTTATCAATAGCGAAGCAATTATGTACTGAAGCAAATGTTTTGTTCATTGCTGATGAAATACAAACCGGGCTAAGTCGCACGGGCAGATTATTATGCTGTGATCATGAAAATGTGCGACCTGATATATTGATTTTGGGAAAGGCTCTAAGTGGTGGTACTATACCGGTAAGCGCGGTTCTTGCAGATAATGAAATTATGCTGACAATAAAACCGGGTGAACATGGAAGTACCTATGGAGGCAATCCACTCGCTTGTAAAGTAGCGATAGCTTCTTTGGATGTTTTAAAAAATCAGGACCTGGCGGAGAATGCCGAAAAAATGGGAAAGCTGTTGAGAGAAGAACTTAGGAATTTGAAATCTCCCCATATTGTACTTGTTCGTGGCAAAGGACTATTGAACGCAATAATTATCAGCCATCCTAATAAAGAGGCAGCATGGGATTTTTGCCTTGAACTCAAGAAAAATGGATTACTGGCAAAGCCAACTCACGGAGATAAAGTCAGGTTTGCGCCCCCATTGACGATTAATAAAAAACAAATACTACAATGTGTAAAAATCATTAAGAAGAGTCTGAAAATCTTAAATCATTAAATATCAACCTTCTTTTCATAAACCGGCAATATTAAAATTGCCGGTTTTTATATTTAGACCATATCTTCGGAAGAAAAACCAAGCGGCAACAGGTCCGCTGAATTCTCAATTAACTGTACTTTTCCTTCCATTCCACTTAAAATAATCCTGATAGGATTGCCTGTTCTATTCTGGAACTCTACAAATGATTGCCTGCAAATACCACAAGGGCTAACCGGCCTGTTACTATTTCCATTTAAATTATGGTAAGAGATAGCGATCGTATCAATCCCTACCCCGGGGAATAAAACGGATGCAGCAGACATCAATGTTCTTTCCGCACAGATGCCAGCCGGGTAAGATGCATTCTCCTGGTTTGTTCCACTTACTGTTTTTCCATTTACCAGCTTTGCAAAAGCGCCCACCAGGAATTGAGAGTAAGGTGCATAAGCATCTTTTGTCACCAACCTTGCCTCCTTCAGGAGCGAAGCGTCATCGAGGTTCATTTCATCAATTGAATCAAAAACGGATATATCGAATGGAATCATTTCCTTTTTCATGTATGTTTTAATTTTTTTAAAAGTAAGCAAGATTGAGGAAAATTAATCTATT
>JBDTEF010000042.1:0-2996 GCA_039922615.1 Ginsengibacter sp. | reverse complement strand
GTGGTGCCTAAGTTCATACCTTTTTTTTTCCATGCTGCAACGTGGTTTGCAAATGTCACAACGCCCCTCGAACGTTTTGTCGTGCGGACACTCCAATACTGTTGAAAAGTTTGATTACCATCGATAGATGGCTGATTGGTTCGTGTGGTTTCATAGATATTATAAGTGCCTCCGTCGCTATCAAAGGTCCCTTTTGAAATTCCACCCGGAGGTACCCAATCCCCATAATTTTCCACAACATAATATTCAATCAATACATTTCTCGTCCAGCCGTAAACAGCTAAATATCCATTTTCACCACCATTGAAACTTCCGGAAAAAGAAATTACCCTATCGGCTTTCCCCGTTGCCCATCCTTTACCTGCCGTAAAATTTCCAATATGGCACCATGCTGTTTTGTATTTACCACTTTTTTCTAAAGTCATAGAAGCTGAACCACTATTTCCGTCGTTCCAAAAAGAATAATAAAATCCATTATTGATGCCTGTTTGATTACTCGTTATTTTTTGTCCATTAGACTGCTGCATTATTGTCAACAATATGATTAGTGATAATATTTTGATTCCATATCTTAAAACTGAATCTTGATTCATAGTTGATAAATTATTAAAATTCATTACTGTCAAGCAAATACTCCAGGTTTTGTTGACTGGTTAAAAATCATGTCCACTTTTTTTTACTTCACCATCCTTGGATAAATGAATTAATGACTGTTCTTTCCAAAGCATTATTTTAGATTGATTTCGCCATCTAAATAAATTATCTGTAATTTTTTATTTTCGCAGGTATTTAATATATCTAAAAACGAATTTTTTGTAGAAATATTTTTTGCAAGTAATTCTGTTGAATTCAAAATAATGATTTTTATTTTTTCTTCGTGTATCCAATCCAGGTCAGAAAGTACTTCTTCCAATGCATCGAGATTGTTCCCAAAATAAACTGGCAAGGAAAGTTGTTGTTTCAAAGTAGTATAGCATTTTTCAATAGAATCGCAAAGATTTCCATCGATAAAAACATACCGGATATTATTTTCGGCAAAATAAGAGGAAGTCTTTAGTTTGGAATCGTGCATTATTTAATTTCTTTAAAGGATTGATAATGGTCATCAGTATACCAGGCTCTGCCATCGCTCCCGGTGAGTATGCGTTCGGTCCCACGGTTTTGTCTCTTTATTTTCGGTTTCACATCCCATTCCTGGTAGGTAATTGAATTTCCATTACTATCCACCTGGGGTACTATTTTTTCCCTGTTGGTAAACACTCTGCCGCCTACATAGCCATCCATAGCCCTGTGATTAGCACGGATGTATTTTAATATCTCATAAACTTTTTGAGGAATAGCCGAATTATTATTATCCGGTAAATTATTGATTCCTGCATTGTTTTTCTGTGAAGGTGAAGTGGTGGCCTGAGAAGTTGTTGTGACATTAGTACCAGGCGCTAGTTGGATTACAAAAATTTGTTTTCCAATAACCAGCCCGATGATCAGACCAATTATAATTCCTAAAAATAGCTGGGTGTAATTTCTCGGCATTTTCCAAAGATAATATTACCGTCAAATAAGTTGAGAAATTAAAAAAGTAATGTGTAGGTAGATTTTTTAATTGGAATATAAATTGAATGTGTGGTTTAATGCAAATTATACTATCGATGTTTGTAAGCCCCAGCTATCATAAGTATCTTATATCCAAAAGGTATTACTGTCTTGAGTTTGCAACTCAATACCTTGCAACAGAAACACACCAAAATCTCAATTTTATTAATCACAAAAATTGAATTTATGGTACTTGTGGTAATATAAGATGCATGAGTATTTTGTTTTGCTTTGCCTCCGGACCCTACTGTCAGAATTTTAGCAGCAATTTTATTTATTTTTTTTATAATTTACCCGTACGGTTACGGGTACATTGGATATTGTATTATTAGTTTTGGGTGGAGTTTTTATTTTAACCAGCTCTATAGGATTTTGCCCTCTTTATGCAATAGTTAAAATGAATACCTGCAGCAATAAAAAAACTATTTTGATTCCTGGCATCCGGTTTAAATTACATTCAAATAGTACGCTTATTTTTTCCTTCCGGGATTATTGAAGTCAGCATGATTTTGAATGGCACATTTATTAAAAAAAATTATGAAAGTATTATTTTTCGCTTTAGCGCTTACGATGGTATCCTGTGGATGTAATGCACAAAATAAAGTGCGCAATGGAAATTTTAATACCGTATTGAAATTTATACTTAACCATGATGTGAGAGAGATAACAGTACCAGAAGCTATAAAAAGAAATAATGTGGTTTACGTGGATGCAAGAGAAAAAAAGGAATTTGATGTGAGCCATCTTAAAAATGCTGTATATGTGGGCTATGATGATTTCAGTTTATCCAGGTTGAGTAACATTCCAAAAGGCAATGAAATCATTGTGTATTGTTCAATCGGTAAACGGAGTGAGAAAATAACAAAGAAGCTCACTACAGCTGGTTATAGCAATGTGAGTAATTTATACGGTGGTATTTTTGAATGGGTCAACATGGGAAATGGCGTGGTGGATATGAACAATAAATCTACAGATAAGGTGCATGCTTATGGAAAATTTTGGGGCCGATGGCTGGATAAGGGAGTGAAGGTTTATAATTGAAACATGGAATTAATTAATCATTTTTTACAAACAATATCCCAGCTATTTTAAGTATCTCATATCCCAAAGGTAGAGCTGTCTTGAGTTTGCAGCCCATGACCTGGGAACATAAACATACTAAAATCTCAATTTTTAATAATCACAAAAATAAAATTTATGGTAAGTGTGGCGATAGATATGATGTATGAGTATTTTGTTTTGCTTTGTCTGTAGATTCAAACTACAGACAGCACGTTATAATATTTTTCAGCATTCTAAGGATAGCGGTGGGAGTATTTGCCAACTACAGATAGCACTCTTAAATATTTTTTAGTATTCTACGAATAGCTGGGACCCGAACTAATGATAATAGACAAATGGAC
>JBDTEF010000041.1:0-6988 GCA_039922615.1 Ginsengibacter sp. | reverse complement strand
GTATTTGTAGGTGGATTAGAAGAAACTTTATTCCCAAATGCAATGGCCATCAATACCAGGGAAGAATTAGAAGAAGAGCGAAGATTATTTTACGTGGCTATCACCCGTGCCAAAGATAAATTATGGCTCACCTATGCCAACACACGATATCGTTTTGGAAATCTTACCCAAAACGATTCAAGCCGTTTTGTAGACGAACTGCCGGAAGACAAGCTGGATAAGTCTTTTGCAGGCGGCAATATGAAGAATAACCAACCTTCTAACCATTGGAATGCCTTTGAAAAAAACAGGAATGATAACCGATACGGACAACCAGAAAAAGCAACTGTAAAAGAGAAACCGGCGTATATGGTGTCTCCACCTGTTGTAAAAATAATTGAGCATACGCCTACGCCCGGTTTTGCGCCAAGTGATACCAGTAATTTACAGGTTGGTCAAAAAATAGAACACAAAAAATTCGGTTTTGGAGAAGTGATGAAAATGGAAGGCGCTGCACATAATCCGATCGCAACGGTAAGTTTTGAAAATAATGGCGAAAAAAAAATTATGTTGAACTATGCGCAATTGAGAATTGTGGAGTAGTAGTGAGATTTTAGTGGCTAGTAGCAAGACAAGAAAGTCCCTTCTTGAATAGTAGTGAGATTTTAGTAACTAGTAGCAAGACAAGAAAGTGCATTCTTGAGTAGTAGTGAGATTTTAGTAGCAAGTAGCAAGACAAGAAAGTCATTTCTTGAGTAGTAGTTAGATTTTAGTAGCTAGTAGCAATATAAGAAAGTGCACTCTTCCTTTTAACTACTAAATACTCCCTACTAATTACTAAATACTTCCTTCTAAATACTAACTACTCCCTACTAACTACTACATCCTATCTAACCAAATTCTGTATCCCACTTCTCAACTGTGGATACATCTTATCAAACAATCCTGCCAATATTTCTTCCCTTGAAGGTAATTGAGGATTACGCAAATTGATCATCGCCCAATCAATTTCGCTCAATGCACGGGAGTCACCTTTATACGTTCCATATTCCTGGCTCCAGTCTACTCTGGATGTATATCTTTTCAGGTCTACATTTTTTCGGGTAACAGCATCTGTTACGCGGCATTCCAAATCTCCCTGCGCAGTAAAATATCTTTTTGTCAAATACAGGGTTGCATTTACAGTTTGATATAGTTTTTTACCAGAAGTATCTTTGCCAACTTCTATTTCTTTGCTCACATTTTTGGTATATGTATTGGTAAACGGCCGTGGTATATCAAGATTCGTCCACATAATATCGACTACCCAATCTACGTCTATGCGTGCCCGTGAGGCATCAATATCTGTATAAAATCTTGCAGGTGCATTTTTATTATAATCGCCACCCAAATCCCTTACCAGGCTGCGTTGCATCATATCACTGTTGAAACTGTTTCCAAATCTGTTCCTTCCAATGGATTGGTAATAACTAGAATTATCTGTAACAGGATTAATCACCACATCCAGGATACTATTTTGAAAAGCATCATTTATTTGCCTTTTTACATCTTTGTAACCGGGTACATATCCATTCGCTCTTAGAAAAGCTGCATATGCATCCCTGTAAGACTGTTTATCAGCTCCATTTTCACTCATTTGCAAACCGTATTCATAAAAATCTTCTGCAGCATCTACTTTGGTTTGTTGTATTTCATTAAGATAAGAAGGCGCCGTTACAAACTTTCTGGCTAATGATGATATTTTAATTATTTCGGATAACTTTTGTAATGACTGATATTCTGCAATCGTTTTATCATACCTATCATTATTCTGTAATTTTTGATATCGCTCAATATTGTTTAAATGCGCCAATGCTGCGTCATTATACAAATATTTCAAACTGTTTTGCAACGCCGTATCACCAGGTTTTTTATCTAGTTTTCTTAATGCCTCAGCAAGTACTTTATCTTCAACAGTATTGCCCGCAATGTATTTTGAACTTCCACATGAGGAAAATACAATCAATGTAGTTAATAGGTAAATTAATTTTTTCATGACAATAAAATTTTGGTTGTACTAATATCTATGACCTCTGTAAAACGAAGATAGCAGGATTAAGAAAGCTAAAAAAAACATAAAGAATTGAATTCATAAAATGATAAATACATTTGGATTGATGATTGAGCCTTAAAGCTTAGCGTAAATTAATTTACCTTTATCTAAAATAATTTTTTTTACAATAATCAATAAAAATGGAACCAATAGAACAATTAGGAATTAATACGGTACGTGTATTATCAGCTGATGCAGTGCAGAAGGCCAATTCAGGCCATCCCGGAACTCCAATGGCACTGGCGCCGATAGGCCATGTACTCTGGACAAGATTTATGAATTATAATCCTAAGGATCCCAACTGGCCCAACCGTGATCGTTTTGTTTTATCATGCGGCCATGCTTGTATGTTACAATACAGTTATTTATTTCTTACTGGCTATAAAGTTACTTTAGACGATATTAAAAATTTCAGGCAGTTGCATAGCATTACCGCAGGTCATCCGGAATATGGCCTGATGGACGGTATTGAAGTAACTACCGGCCCACTGGGACAGGGTTTTGCAAATGGTGTAGGTATGGGAATTGCCCAACAGTTTTTGGCCAATCGTTATAACAGGCCGGGCTTTGAAATATTTGATTATGATATTTATGCTATTTGCAGCGATGGAGATTTGATGGAAGGTATTACCTCAGAATCAGCTTCATTGGCTGGAACTTTAAAATTAGGTAACCTCATTTATTTATATGACGACAATAAAATAACTATCGAAGGAGATACATCCATTGCATTTAATGAGGATGTGCCCGAGCGCTTTCGTGCTTATGGCTGGCATGTGCAGTCAGTAGATGATGGTAATGATATTGAAGCAATTAGTGTAGCTATTGAAAATGCAAGGAAAGAAACAAAAAGGCCTTCTTTAATAAAGGTACGCACCCACATTGGGTTTGGTAGTCCAAACAAAGTGGATACTGCTGCCGCACATGGATCACCATTGGGCAAAGAGGAAGTAAGATTGGTAAAAGAAAATTTCGGATTTAATCCTGATGAAAGTTTCATGGTAACAGATGAAGTATTGAATTATTATCGTGAAAAAGCAAAAGAGCGCGCTAAAAAAGAGACAGGTTGGAAGGAATTATTTGCAAAATATAAAGAGAGTTTTCCTGAAGAAGCCGCGGAATATGAATTATTTTCAGCAGGAAAATTACCTGAAGGATGGAAAGATAATTTGCCTGTTTTTGAACCGGATGCAAAAGGTTTGGCTACCCGGAAAGCTTCGGGAAAATTTTTAAATGCAGTGGCTGCAAAAATTCCTTTATTATTAGGAGGTTCTGCAGATCTGGCACCATCGACGGATACGAATCTAAATGGTTTTGAATCGTTTGAAAGTGAAAATCACAGTGGCCGAAATTTCCACTTTGGAATTCGGGAACACGCCATGGGAGCCGTTCTTAACGGCATGGCTGTCACCAAAGGGTTGATTCCTTATGGTGCAACATTCCTGGCGTTTTATGATTACATGCGCCCACCGGTACGTCTTGCAGCCATTATGGGAATTAAACCCATTTTCATTTATACACATGATAGTATTGGATTAGGAGAAGATGGCACTACACACCAACCTGTAGAGCAGGTTTTGGGCCTTAGATCAGTACCAAATGTTACCGTTATCCGCCCCGCAGATGCGAACGAAACTGTACAGGCATGGCGCGTAACTTTAGAACATAAAGGTGGCCCTGTCGCATTGATTCTTACCCGCCAGGAAGTACCGAATATTGATCAGAATAAATATGGAAAAGCTTCGGAATTAGAGCATGGCGCTTACATCTTATCTGATTGTGAAGGAGAGCCACACGTTATTTTGATGGGAAGTGGCAGTGAAGTTCATCTGCTGGTAGAAGCACAGGAAAAGCTGAAAGCAGATGCTGTTATGGCGCGCGTTGTGAGCTTTCCAAGTTGGGAATTATTCGATAAGCAGGATGCGGCCTACAAAGAAAAAGTATTTCCTAAAAACGTTCGCAAAAGATTGGCGGTGGAAGCAGGATCATCTATTGGTTGGTGCAAGTATGTTACTGACGAAGGAAGTGTAATAGGCATAGATAAGTTTGGAGAATCTGCCCCGGGCCCTGAAGTGATGGCTGAGTATGGCTTTACTGTAGAAAATGTAGTTGCGAAAGCAAAAAATTTACTAAAATAAATAAACGACCTGTGTTTCCTAATATTCAAAAAATAAAATCATTTTTATGAAAAAAGTATTAATAGCTATTGATTATGATCCCTCTGCCCAAAAAATTGCAGAAACCGGGTATGCACTTGCTAAGACAATGGGCGCACAGGTTACCTTATTGCACGTAACATCAGATGCCACCTATTATTCTTCTTTGAATTATTCGCCCATCATGGGATTTGATAGTTTTAGTAACCTGGACATGGTACAGACAGATATCGTGAATCAACTACAACAAGGTGCGGAAGATTACCTCGCCAAAACACGGGTGCACCTGGGAGATGAAACTATTCAAACGATTGTAAAGGATGGTGATTTTGGTGATTCTATATTAGATGCTGCAGACGAAATGGATGCGGATATTATCGTAATGGGCACGCACAGCCGTAGTGGCTGGGATAAATTACTTATGGGAAGTGTGGCGGAAAATGTGCTTAGAAAAAGTAAAATACCTATGTTTATTATTCCTTCCAAAAAAGAAAAAGAAGAATAAAGGATAATTGATAATTGATAATTTAGAAAATGAATTCAATTCTTATTAATAAAGTTTTGGACAGAATCTTTTAAGTGATGCTGTGAAATAATGAATTTTAAAAAGATAGCTAATTTCCTTATATTGATACAATTAGAGATCACTGGAAAAAACTTTCTCTTTCTATTTTAATAGACCTTTTATTTAAAATAATTCGATTCATCAACTTTTCAGGATCATGCTATTTATTAAATAAAAACATTTTCATATGACCAAAGATCCATACAAAGTCAAAAAGCTTTTAACCACCAAAACCAATACAGTTACTTTTTATAGCCTTACCGAATTGGAGAAGCAAGGGTATAGCATCAGTAAACTTCCATTTTCAATTCGTATTTTATTAGAAAATGCACTGCGCAATTTTGATGATTTTGCCATTACAAAAGAAAATATAGAAACCTTACTTAACTGGAAACCTGAAGGGTCAGATAAAGATATTCCATTTAAGCCAGCCCGTGTTTTAATGCAGGATTTCACAGGTGTCCCGGCGGTAGTAGACATTGCTTCCTTGCGTGCAGAAGTGGCAAGAAAAGGTAAAAATCCGGATGAGATAAATCCATTGATCCCTGTAGATCTGGTGATCGATCACTCTGTACAGGTTGATTATTTCGGCACCGAATATTCCTATCAAAAAAATATGGATGAGGAATACAGGCGCAACAAGGAGCGTTATTCCTTTCTAAAATGGGCACAAAAATCTTTTAATAACTTTAGTGTAGTTCCTCCGGGAATGGGGATTTGTCACCAGGTAAACCTGGAATATTTATCAAAAGGTGTGATAGAAAGAAATGGTGAAGTTTTCCCTGATACATTAGTGGGTACAGATAGCCATACACCGATGGTAAATGGTATTGGCGTAGTTGCCTGGGGAGTCGGTGGTATTGAAGCAGAAGCAGCGATATTAGGACAACCTATTTATTTTATTACACCACAGGTGATTGGCCTGAAACTCACTGGCAACCTGCCTTTGGGCACCACAGCTACTGACCTTGTTCTAAACATTGCCAATCTTCTAAGAAAATATGGCGTTGTAGGAAAATTCGTCGAAGTGTTTGGTGATGGATTAAATAATTTATCTGTTCCGGACCGTGCTACCATAGGAAATATGTCGCCAGAATTTGGCTGTACCATTACTTATTTCCCGATCGATCATAAGACGCTGGAATATATGACGCAGAGCGACCGCTCTCATGACCAGGTGAAATTGGTCGAAGATTATTGCAAGGCAAATATGCTCTGGCGGGAAAATGAAGATTTAATTGAATATACAGATACAATAGAATTAGATCTTTCTACAATTGAGCCTACCGTTTCGGGCCCTAAAAGACCCCAGGATAAAATTCTTTTAAAGAATTTTAAAAGCCGGTTCATTGAATTAATGGAGGAGAATTATGGACGTCGTTACCTGGTAAAACCTGTGGATCAATTATCACGTTGGTTTGCTGAAGGTGGTGGTCAGCCCGTAGATGCTCCACAGGCAATGCCGCCGTCAACTAAAATAGAAGAGAAAATAGAAAACGGTACCAAACAAGTATGGATCACCTTAGGCCAGGAGAAATTTGAACTCTCAGACGGCGCTGTAGCTATAGCTGCCATTACATCCTGTACCAATACCAGCAATCCTTACGTAATGATAGGCGCAGGATTGGTAGCAAGGAAAGCACGTCAACACGGACTTGATATTAAGCCATGGGTAAAACCTTCCCTTGCGCCGGGATCCAAAGTAGTAACGGATTATTTGGAAAAAGCTGACCTGATGAAAGATCTGGAAGCCCTGCAGTTTCACCTCGTGGGTTATGGATGTACTTCCTGCATTGGTAATTCAGGTCCTTTACCACCTTACATTGCCAAAGCGGTCGAGGAACACGACCTTGTGGTTGCCTCTGTACTTTCAGGAAATAGAAATTTCGAGGCACGCATACATCCACAGGTAAAAATGAATTACCTGATGTCACCCATGCTGGTAGTGGCTTTCGCTATTGCAGGACGCGTAGATATTGACTTAACTACAGAGCCAATCAGTTATGACCCTAACCAGCAACCGGTCTATTTAAAAGATATCTGGCCATCAAATGACGAGATCAACGAATTAATGGCTAAGGTGCTTTCACCCGACGATTACTGTAAAAGTTATAGTGAGATATTTGAAGGAAATGACATTTGGAAAAACCTTGCAGTACCTGAAGAAAAATTATTTGAATGGGATTCAGCATCAAC
>JBDTEF010000040.1:0-3046 GCA_039922615.1 Ginsengibacter sp. | reverse complement strand
CCGTAATTTTAAATCCTTTTTTTTGAATAGCATTGGTCAAAATTGGTGGAACAGATCCTAATTCCAAAACGGTTACATCTTTTGGCTCCGGAAATTCATCCGTCAAATATTGTAGATCAAAAGAAAGTCGGTTAATATGGCTGTTTGAGTAATTGATATACCAATCTTTCAAATATTCCACATCAGGATATATTTCGCCTTTAGATTTTTTAAGCAATTCCTGAGTGTCTTTTGGAGGGTTTATCTTTTCTATCAATTTTTTCATAGTACTAATTTTTCAATAGCGTTAATTAAAGAGAAATAAGCTTTTCCAATCAAATTTAATTCTTTAAATCTGTCATTTATTAACTGGATTTTAATCTTTTAAGGGCTATTAGTTCTCACAGGATTGCCACCGACAAAGTGATTAAATTGCATCCGCAAATTGTGGATGTCGAATTGTTCACCCACAAAATTTTGAAGTTTATTTAAGTTGCTGTAGGGGTATTTGCAAAGTACTTCATAGCTTAAAAAAAGATAGGGGATTAAAGTATCCAGTTTTCGAGCCATGGTTTTTATTTTTAGTTAGGATTTTAAAATCACAAAACCAGATTTTTGGGGCCTTAGTACTTTTTTGTCGTAATATTCTGGCAAAACTACGGACTTTTTCCAACTGTTGGCGACCGCCGTAATATTGCGCTCCAAATGTATAATTCTCAAATCACAGAAATCAAGGTATTGTAAAAGATATGCCCAACCAAAACTTTTTGAGCTGTTTGTTATAATCTGTTTTTCGGATTTAGAAGAAATGGTTTTGTAAAAATTTCTCGATTTCACAGAAAGTCTACAATTGCTCTTATTTGATAATTTCCGGTATATATGTCTGAAAATTTTTTAGAACTATATTTCCCTTATCTGTTTCTGAAAAATATGGCGGTCGTAGTTGGGGAAATGGTTTCTCAAAGCTACATCAACCCGCGCCCAAAAATTACACTCCTTAATTTTTTTCAACAGCCGCAAAGCGTTTCCCTTTCATTCATTTCAACCCAAAACCGATGGCATTCGTCCACCGGTATACTGTTGTCTATATTAGAAAGCACATAATCTAAAAAAGTAGAACTTGATCTTCCGTCACCAGCTAAATAAATTATGTTGATCAAGATATTGTTATATTGATTTTTAATTTACTCTTAATGTAAATTACCAATAATACATTTTGGACTACAATTAGACTGCTATATAAGTGCTGCACGAAAAAAAATCGAAATAAATAACCAAAGGAATACAAAATAGAATGTTGAACACTGTTATAACGCCCAATACTTTAGTAATGTAAGATTGATGTCCTGACATACTCATAACAAGTCTGACTGAACCCGTAGCGGCTTTTACTAACTGCCCAATACAAAGTATAACTAACTGCACATAAGAAAGCAAATATTCCTTCCCGAAAAGCAAACCCACAACCGGGTTACCTCCAAGGATAAAAATAAGTACCACCTGCAGGGTAAATACAAAATCAAACGGTTTGTTTAAGTAACAATGCTTTACAGGGATTTTTATTGGCCTTTAAAAAAGTACTGGAAATATATGGTGTTATTGTAGTATTTGGGGCCTCTAAAGTGAATGCTACTAATAATAAAGGCGCTTCTATTGGTAATCATTGAAAATCCTGCATCCAAATAAGGAAAGAAATAAATTAGTAAGTTCTCCAAACATGCAAAGATGTATCAATTAATCAACGTCATAAAGATGTATCCACCCTACATCAGGTACATCATCACCTGGCATAAAAACAAGAATTGCCACAATAAAAAACCAGGCGATGCCTGGCATAAAC
Source organism: Ginsengibacter sp. (assembly GCA_039922615.1). Taxonomy (GTDB): domain Bacteria; phylum Bacteroidota; class Bacteroidia; order Chitinophagales; family Chitinophagaceae; genus Ginsengibacter. The sequence goes on along the minus strand of JBDTEF010000040.1, from coordinate 1,227 downwards.
TTTTTTATTGAAAACTTTTCATTATTCATAACGCTCTTCTTAAGAAACGAGTTCTTTGTAGGCAGCAGCGTTCATAAGGTTATTAACATCATCCACATTGTCCACTTTCATTTTAACCATCCAGCCGTCACCAAAAGGATCGCTATTTACTTTTTCAGGCTCACTCTCCAGAACCGGATTAATTTCGATAACAGTTCCAGAAACGGGTAAAAAAAGATCACTCACTGTTTTCACCGCTTCCACAGTTCCAAAAACCTCATCTGCCTTAAGTGGTTTATTTAGTGCCTCAATTTCAACATAAACAATATCACCCAATTCTTGTTGGGCAAAATCGGTAACGCCTACTGTGGCAATATCACCATCTAATTTTATCCATTCATGATCCTTTGTGTAATGCAGGTTTTCAGGAAAATTCATAGTTTGATTTTTTATTGATTTATAAAAACTTAAAATATTATTATTAAGAAGGTAAAAACGTTTGCAAATTTATTCTTTATTTTTTGATCAGCCTTATTTTCATTTTAATGTCTTGCAATGGCCGGTCATTCTTGTCACGTGGCGCATTTGCGATCTTTTCTACGACATCAAATCCACTTTTCAATTGCCCAAATACAGTATAATTCATATCTAAAAATGGCGTACCACCAATTGTCCGATAGATTATTCTATGGTTTTCAGGAATGGTAATTTTCATTTTCTGTTCTACCTTATCCAGTTCCTCATCCGTATATTTTTTACCTTGTACAATATAAAATTGGGTAGAACTGCTAGCCTTGGTTGGGTTTTCCTTATCACCTTCTCTTGCCATTGCCAATGCACCTTTTTGATGGAAAAGCGAACTGTCAAATTCTGCCGGTATCGTATATTTTAATCCGCCATCTCCAAGAAGAATTCCGGGAGCTGCATTTTTACTATCCGGATCGCCACCCTGAATCATAAAGTTCTTTATTACCCGATGAAAAAGCAGTCCATCAAAATAATGTTTGCGTGTAAGTTTGATAAAATTTTTATTATGTAAAGGTGTTTGACTATATAGTTTCAAAACCATTGTACCGGAATCTGTTTCTATTTTAATATGTGCTGATACCTTTTGCTTTGTGGAATTTCGGGATGAAACACAAGATATGAAAAGGAACAAGGCAGCAATATATGCTAAGAAATTTTTCATTGAAAACTTGGTTAAAAAGTAGAAGGGTTGCTGTCAAAGTAAAGCAAAATATGATCTTT
>JBDTEF010000039.1:0-7843 GCA_039922615.1 Ginsengibacter sp. | reverse complement strand
CAGAATCCGATAGGAAAATCTTCGCGAAGTAACCCTGTTACTTATATAAAAGTCTATGATGAAATTAGGGATTTATATAGCAAACAACCACTGTCAAAAATCCGCGGTTACCAGCCTAAACATTTTTCTTTTAATGTGGATGGTGGCCGCTGCGATGCCTGTAAAGGTGAAGGGGAACAAGTTGTAGAAATGCAGTTCCTTGCAGATGTGCATCTTACTTGTGAAGTTTGCGGTGGCAGACGGTTTAAAGACGAAGTGCTTGAGGTGAAATACCAGGACAATAGTATTTATGATTTGCTCGAAATGAGCGTGGATGAGGCGATCGCATTTTTTGATAAAGAGAAATCAACCGGGAAAAAGAATGAAATTTCCGGAGAGTTAATTGCGAAAAAATTGCAGCCATTAACTGACGTCGGATTAGGATATATCAAACTGGGTCAATCTTCTGATACGCTTTCCGGTGGTGAAGCGCAAAGAGTAAAACTGGCTTCTTTCCTTGGCAAAGGAAAAGGTATCGGTCATCTACTTTTTATTTTTGATGAACCTACGACCGGGCTTCATTTTCATGACATTAAAAAGCTGTTGAAATCATTCAATGCGCTTATAGAACAAGGGCATTCCATTATCGTGATTGAGCACAATACTGATGTAATAAAATCTGCAGATTGGGTAATAGACCTTGGCCCGGAAGCTGGCGATGAAGGGGGCAATTTAGTGTACGCAGGTGTGCCTGAAGGGTTGAAGAAAGTAAAGGAAAGTTATACCGGGAAGTACTTGTAAATTATTAGAAAGATATTAGTAGTTCGTAGCATGTCATGAATACTTTGAGATTATGGCTGCTTCTTCACAATTCTTACATCTTATATGGGGCTATTTGTAATTCTAACATTTAACTGCTGAAACCTACCTCAACCTATTACTATCTCTTATCAATTTCGAATCTTTGTAAACTCCTCTGGCAGCAAAGACCAGGAATAAAATAATGAGCGGATGTAAAGCAGACCAGATACTAAAATTTCCTGCAGAATATTTGTTTGTTTCATGTACCAAAAGAAACAGGATGATGCATTCTAACAATATCGCAGCAAGGATAATTCTGAATTGAATACTTCTTTGTTTGTATAAAAATATATTGATCAAAATACCCGTGCCTAAGGCACTGGTCAGGATCAATAAGTAATAATTGGTAGTTCCTGTAATGACATGGTAAGTATTATCCAAAGCGAGTGTGCCACTATAAAAAGAAAATTTAATGGTTAAAAAAACGGCTATTGCAGCCAGTAGCATCCACAATGTTTGTACTCGTTGTATCATGATTTCTTTTTAGTATTACGAAAGTAAACTCAATCCTTTTAAAATGGAGGTTTAACTAATTAAATTTTCTGTTTTGATCAATTAAATTTTTCTTTTGATTATCCCAATTCAGGATAAAGTGGAAACTGCTTCATGAATTCCTTTACATCGGTTTTTACAGATTGAATAGTATCCTCATTATCTATATTCATTAATACTTTATCCATCATATCTACTACTACATGCATGTCGTCTTCTTTCATTCCACGTGTAGTAACTGCTGGTACACCCACACGTATTCCTGAGGTTACAAAAGGGCTTTTATCATCATAAGGCACGGCGTTTTTATTCAAAGTTATACTTGCCCTGTCTAATGTTTCCTGTGCTTTTTTACCGGTAATAGTTTTATTTCGTAGATCGATCAACATAAGGTGATTGTCTGTGCCTCCGCTTATAAGATCATAACCTTTTGCCACTAGGGCTTTGGCCATTGCCTGTGCATTTACCTGGACCTGTTTCGCATAAGCAGTAAAACTTTCATCTAATATTTCACCAAAAGCTATAGCTTTTCCTGCAATTACATGTTCGAGCGGACCTCCTTGTGTGCCAGGAAAAACAGCCATATCCATTACATGACTCATCATCCTGGTTTCTCCCTTTGGTGTTTTTAATCCAAAAGGATTTTCAAAATCTTTTCCCATCAGGATGATGCCACCGCGTGGGCCGCGCAATGTTTTATGTGTCGTAGAAGTTACAAAATGACAATGTTCAAATGGTGAATTTAATAATCCTTTGGCGATCAATCCAGCAGGGTGAGCCATATCGCAGAAAACAAATGCACCTACTTCATCCGCTACTTTTCTAATGCGTGCATAATCATAATCGCGGCTATATGCACTTGCTCCTACTATGATCATTTTAGGTTTTACTTCCCTTGCTTTTTGTTCAAGCATTTCATAATCAAGTAAACCAGTTTCTCTTTTTACGCCATAAAAATGAGCATCATATAATTTCCCGGAAAAATTTACTGGGGAACCGTGCGTCAAATGGCCGCCCATACTAAGATCCAGGCCTAATATTTTATCGCCGGTTTGTAAAACTGCCAGCATTAATGCTGCATTCGCCTGTGCACCACTATGTGGCTGAACATTCGCATATTCGCAACCAAAAATTTCTTTTATGCGATCAATAGCGAGTTGTTCTACCTGGTCCACATATTCGCAACCGCCATAGTATCTTTTACCTGGATAACCTTCAGCATATTTATTGGTAAGTACACTTCCCATTGCTTTCATCACAGCAGATGACGTGAAATTTTCAGAAGCAATGAGTTCTATTCCCTCTCTCTGGCGGTGTAATTCTTTATTGATTAATTCGAAAACAGGTTTATCGCTATTCATTTTTTTTCAATTTTCACAAACGTACTAAAACTTAAGGAAATTGGAAGGAGGTTTTAGATTGTAGGTTGTAGGTAGTAGGTTTGGCCTAGCTAATACTTTAAATTAATTTAAAATTTACAACTGGTGCAAGCCTCCCGGCCTGTTCCTTTTCGTCACAACCTTAATGAAAATGTCAGGTGTTTAAAGAGAATTTAAAAGAACAGATATTCTTATCCAGCTATAATTAGTGACGACTAGTCACAGGTCTAGCTAACGCTTCATACCCTTAGCTACCAGACCTGCGCCAGACAGAGAAATCAGCTGATTATGCAACTGTATATTGTTTGAATATTTCATTAATTGATAGAAATCAGGTAATATCTGAAACTGTCACGATTTCTCTTAAAGTCTATTCATAAATTGGAAAGTCTTTAATTTCCAAAATAATAGCAAACATGAATCGTGAAACCTAAAAACTACAACCTACAACCCACTACCTAATCCAAAAACATTCGCTATATTCACATCTCATTTTTAGACGAGCAAGTCCAATAAATTTTAGAAAAAATGAAGGCTATTATTCCTGTGGCAGGCGCCGGTACTAAATTACGGCCGCATACTTACACACAGCCAAAAGCATTAATTCCCCTGGCCGGAAAAACTATTTTAAGTATCAATATTGATCAATTGCATGACGCAGGTATTGATGAATTTATTTTTATCGTGGGATACTTGGGTGAAAAGATTGAGGATTACATGAAAGAAAAATATCCTCAGCTTACCTGTCATTATATTTTTCAAAATGATCGGAAAGGTACTGCACATGCAGTAAGCCTCGCCCGCGAAATCGTAGGTAAAGAAGAAGTTTTTATAGCGCTCGGTGATACTATTTGTGAATACGACATTAAAGAAATGCTTAGCTGTGAATATTCTATGCTGGGCATCAAAAAGGTGGATGATCCCCGTAATTTTGGTGTGGCTGAAGTAGATGAGGATGGTTTTATAAGAAGAGTAGTAGAAAAACCATCTATCCCAAAATCCAATATGGCGCTCGTGGGTTTATATAAAATAATAGACAGCGAATTATTGTTTACCTGCCTCTCCAGGATTATCAATAATAATATTAAAAGTCACAATGAATTTAACCTGACTGATGCCCTGGAATGTATGATCACAGGTGGTTCTAAGTTTAAAGCATTCAAAGTAGATAATTGGTTTGATTGTGGCAGAAAAGAGTCATTGCTGGAATCAAATTCTACACTTTTGCAAAAGTTTGGGGGTACCATTGCAGAATCCAGTAAATATGAGAATACTATTTTTATTCCGCCTGTGAGTATTGCTGAAGGATGTGATATCAAAAACTCTATCATTGGCCCACACGTTGCAGTTGGTGAAAATACGATTCTTCATTCCTCCATTATCAAAACCTCTATCATAGGATCTTTCTCGAAATTATATGATGTGGTATTAGATGATTCTCTCATTGGAAATGATACGGAAATTATTGGCGAAACCCGTTCCCTCAATATTGGTGATAACACGGAAATTAATTTAGGCTAATCTGCGATTTACGATTTATGAACAGGCTAACTCAATTACTAAATATTGAATATCCTATCATCCAGGCAGGCATGATATGGGCAAGTGGTTGGCGGCTATGCAGCACCGTTAGTAATGCCGGTGGATTAGGTTTGATAGGCGCCGGTAGCATGTATCCTGATGTATTGGATTACCATATCCGAAAATGTAAAGAGTCAACCGATAAACCTTTTGGGGTAAATCTCCCTTTATTATATCCTGATATTGATCAACATATAGAAACTATTCTACGCCATAAAGTGGGTATAGTCTTTACTTCAGCAGGAAGTCCTGCAAAATTTACTTCCCTTTTGAAGAGAGAAAATATAAAAGTTATTCATGTAGTTAGCAGCAGTAAGTTTGCGCAAAAAGCTGAGGCCAGTGGTTGCGATGCTGTGGTGGCAGAAGGTTTCGAAGCCGGTGGTCACAATGGAAGAGAGGAAACGACTACAATGGTTTTAATTCCATTGGTAAGTGCTGCCGTTTCTATACCTGTAATTGCTGCAGGAGGTATTGCTACGGGAAGACAAATGCTTGCAAGCATGATCTTAGGTGCAGATGGCGTACAAATAGGTAGCAGGTTTGTTGCCAGCGACGAAGCTTCGTCTCATGCAAATTTTAAAAAGGCAATAACTAATGCTAATGAAGGGGATACTATTCTCACTTTAAAAGAGTTAACACCGGTAAGGATGCTAAAAAATCATTTTTATGAAATGATAACCGAAGCCAAAAATAATAATGCATCTATCGAACAATTAAGAGAGATACTTGGGCGTGGACGAGCAAAAAGAGGCATGTTTGAAGGTGATTTAGTAGATGGAGAATTAGAGATTGGCCAGGTGTGTGCTTTATTGCGTGAGGTGAAACCTGCTGCAGAAATCCTTCATAAAATTTGGCAGGAATTTGAGGAAGCTTTGATTAATCCCCTGGTCAATAATTCCCCCTTATAATCGCGTTTGATTATTAAATTATTAATAGACAAATTTGTTTGCATTTTTTTCATAATAAAGTAGTAGAAAGACTTTTAAAGCCAACGAATTACTTTTGCCAGCTAATTTTTTAGGTTAATGAACCGTTTTGCACAAATGTATATTGATTCATACAGGGGCCTTTCCAGGCCGTCATGGATGTTGTCAGCAGTCATGCTGATCAATAGAATTGGCGCCATGGTACTTCCTTTCTTAGGAATTTATATGGTGGTTGAGTTGAAATTTTCTTTACAACAGGCCGGAATTGTTTTAAGTTGCTTTGGAATAGGAGCCATGGCAGGATCGGCTTTGGGCGGTTGGTTTACAGATCGTGTTGGTCATTTTAAAGTCCAATTAAGGAGTATCATTTTATCTGTTCCGATCTTTTTTGTGCTGCCGCTATTGAAGGATGTTTTTAGCCTTTCCATTGGTGTTTTTGTGTTGAGCACCATTACAGAAACTTTTCGCCCGGCCAATTCAGTTTCAATAAGTACTTATGCGAAACCTGAAAATATTACCAGGTCATTTTCGCTTAACCGGATGGCCATTAACCTGGGGTTTTCTATTGGCCCTGCAATAGGTGGTATACTGGCAGCGGTTTCTTATAAACTTTTATTTTATGGAAACGGGATAACAGCCGGACTTGCAGGATTATTATTTTATTTTTATTTTAAAAATCTGCCCGGAAATAAAGCGCATGCAACCGAAAATAAAGTTAAAGATATAAAAAGAATAAAATCCGGTATCTCGCCATGGAAGGACAAACCATTTTTGATTTTCTGTTTATTTAATTGCTTTTATAGCATTTGTTTTTTTCAGCTATTGAGCACTTTGCCGCTATTTTACCGGAGTGTTCATCATTTGAGCGAAGCCAATATTGGTTTAATATTAGCATCAAATGGATTGGTGGTTTTTGTTCTGGAAATGCTTTTGGTCCAGATTGCTGAAAGAAGATTGAAATCGGCTAATGCAATTATTCTGGGTGTTGTTTTGGTGGGAATATCTTTCCTCATCCTACTAATTCCTTGCGGAAATTGGGTGCTTTTTTTAGCTATGTTTGTGATGAGTGTTTCTGAAATCCTCGCCATGCCTTTTATGGCAACAGTTACTGTGAAGCGCGGATCAAAGGATCGCCAGGGTGCTTATATGGGTTTGAATGCGCTTTCATTTTCCTCGGCGCACGTACTTTCTCCGCTTATAGGAACCTTTGTGGCAGGACACTTCGGGTTTTCTGCCTTGTGGATAGGCACTGCATTCCTCGCTATTTTTACAGCAATAGGATTGCATTGGATTTTTAAAAAATTCTAAGAATTTCTTATTTTAATTGGTCGTAGTCTTCGGTATTTTAATGAAATCTGTTGACAAAAAATAGAATTTATTATGAGTGCCAAATTCACCGTTATGATTTTCTAAACAACCATTTACCCATTTCTTTAAACGTAACTTTTTTGCCATACAACAATATCCCTGTGCGATATATTTTAGCAGCCAGCATCGTAGTCAATATAAAGCCGGCAACGAGTAAAACCATCGACAATATTAGCTCCCATGGTTCTACATTTCCTGATGGAATGCGCGCCATCATTACAATAGGAGAGGAGAAAGGGATCATGCTGCCCCAAAAAGCAATGCCGGAATCTGGCCTGCTGGCTGCTGCCGTCATCACAATAAAAGACAAGATGATGGGCATTGTAATTGGCAGCATCAATGCCTGGGCTTCCTGCGGATCTTCATTCACAATACTGCCCACTGCAGCAAAAAGGGCTGCATAAAATAGATAACCGCCCAGGAAATAAAATAAAAAGCAAGGAATGATCAACGCCCAGTTAGCGGACAGAAAAGTATCTTTCGCATTGATGAAATTCATCATCGAAGAATTCTCTCCGGAAGCAATGGCACTAGTTGCACTTTGTGCGTGTTGTAAAGATTCAAGTGATAAAAAGGATGAAGAAATGGTGGTAAGTAAAAGTATTAAAACTATCCAGATCATTAATTGAGTTAATCCAACAGCCGCTATTCCTATAATTTTTCCCGACATCAATTGAAACGGACGCACAGAGCTAATGATAACCTCTGCAATGCGGTTCATTTTTTCCTCCATCACACCCCGCATTACGGCTGCTCCGTAAATAAATAAAGTCATGTAAATTAAAAATCCGCTACCAAAACCAATACCATACGCAAGCCCGGAATTAGATTCAGAAGTTTTATTGCCTTGTTTTATCACAGGGCGGAATTTATACATTTTGTCTTCATTCATCTTATTGATAGAATCTAAAATGCTTTTATCAATGTTATTTTGTAAAAATGCCCTATTTCTAATGGCATCATTTATCTGATCCCTGATAGTGCTTTCTGTCACCATTCCCAATTGTTTATCAGACACCAGGGCAATAGAATCTGTTTTTGATTCATAGTCTTTTGGAATTTTAAGAAAGGCGGCATACCCCTTTTCTTTATAATTGACTGCATCCACATTGGCTGGAAATTCAAAGAGGATGGATTGATCACTTTTGAAACTATTTTTAAAAATACCGTTGTTGTCTACAACAGCTATTTTTTGTTGCTCACCGGATTGCATGGAAAAATAGCCGGCAGCAAAAATGAACCCTAAAAATACAAGGG
>JBDTEF010000038.1:0-23233 GCA_039922615.1 Ginsengibacter sp. | reverse complement strand
TCGTTTATATATAATATTCAGAAAAAGTCAGGAAGTATTAAGTCGGTGCTTGTATTGATATAGAAAGAAGTTAACGTGAACACAATACAGGCCACTCTAAATTTACTTCCACAGGCATTCCATGGGTATTAAAATATACCGAAACTTTTGAAACGTTACCGGAAGCAAAGAAGCGTGAATAAGCTATAAAAAAGAAGAAATCCAGGAAATATATTGAGAGTTTATTTGTTTGAAAGTTGTTAGCGCATCCCGATTTTTCATCGGGAGGGTCCAGGGTTCGAGTCCCAGCCAGTTCACACAGCCTCTTTAAAACGAGTCTTTTTTTTTATGCCTTACGTTTATATATTATATTCAGAAAAAGTCAGCAAGTACTATGTAGGCGCATGTATTGACAGGATATTAAATTTTTACAATAAGAAAATATCTTCCCATTATTTCAGGGAGAATCTGGCGAAGTCCCTTGATTAGTATTATTCAACACATATTTCCAGGCACCATCGCTTTGTTTTTTCCAAACATTTACATACGTTCCATTTATAACAGCTTCATCTACCTTTAATGTGTATTCTCCATAAGTAAATCCCATATCCCCTGATTTGGCAATTTCTCCTCCCGAAGGTTTCCATGATAATACATAAGCTGTATCATTTACCAGGCTTAAGTAATCGATGGCTTCAGCACCTACAATTGGCGGGTACTCTGGTCTTAATAATATTCCCTCCGGACTCATGAATTCTGTGAAAGCTTTTTTTATTCCGACCTGCCGGCTCATATCTGAAAAGGCGATATCTACATCCATTAATTCTTGTGGAGTATCCTGCCTCGAAGAATTAGCAGTTGGAGTAAGAAAATCGCAGGAATAAGTTGAAACAGAAATGATGGTCAAAAGCAGAAAAGAACGGTAATAATATAAAGGGACTTTCATTTTTATTATTTTTATTGTTCCCAAATTAAAATAACGGCGAAAGTATTTTACAACACTCTCGCCGGTAGGGTGATAAGCCTGGTTGCTTCGATGGTTGTAGATGCTTGAAATTACCAGAATAACTGATGCCAGCATCCTAACACCTATAACCTTACACCTGTTTACAAATGCATTTTATCTTTTTTTGCTAACAACTCATCTATAGTTTCCCGGTACATTTCGTCGGGTACGCAACAGTCAACGGGACATACAGCGGCGCACTGTGGCTCCTCGTGAAAACCCTGGCATTCAGTACATTTATCAGGTACGATAAAATATATGTCGGTTGCAACAGGTGCATTTCGCTGGTCAGAATCCATTACTGCACCATCCATTAAAGTTACAGGTCCTTTTACGGTTGTGCCATCTGCAATTGCCCATTCTACTCCACCCTCATAAATTGCATTATTGGGACATTCGGGCTCGCACGCACCACAATTTATACATTCATCTGTTATTTTTATTGCCATCTTATTAAGTATTAGAAACACGCAAAGGAAAATTTACCGAAATTTGCATGCGTTTAAATTACAAATATAAACAGTTAATTACTTTAGTGATTTATGAATTTAGAAGAAAGGGTTGAAATAATGATAAAGCTTGGAAATTATTTGTCAGAAAATGAAAATAATCGCCTGGATGAAATAAAGGTTCATGCTTTTGAAAAAAATAAATGGTTTACCGAAGAAATGATAAACCTTGCTTTAAAGAATATCGCTTCTCAATATCTTTCAGCAGGTAATCTAAATAACTGGGTACATCATTATCACATAGATGATAATATTGTTGCTAAAAAGGTAGGTATTGTAATGGCTGGAAACATCCCCCTGGTTGGATTTCACGATTTCTTGTGCACTTTCATATCCGGCCACAATTCCCTTATAAAACTTTCTGATAAGGACGATATTCTGATGAAACATATCATAGAGATCTTATCGGAATGGAAACCGGATATAAAGGAGCATATACAAATACTTACCATGCTGAAAGACTGTGAAGCTTATATTGCTACAGGCAGCAACAATTCCTCCCGGTATTTTGAATATTATTTTGGAAAATATCCTTCCATCATCAGGAAAAATAAAACTTCAATCGCCATACTTACAGGAAAGGAATCTGAAGAAACGCTTTCACTACTGGCAGATGATGTGTATGCCTATTTTGGATTGGGTTGCAGGAATGTAACAAAAATCTTTATTCCCGAAGGATATGATTTTGTTCCGTTGTTGACCATTTTTAAAAAATATAATTATTTTTCTGATCACACCAAATTCCGGAATAACTATGATTATAATCTTTCTTTATTGATTATGAATAATAAATTCTACATGACCAATGATACCATCATTCTTGTTGAAAGTGACAATATTTTTTCTCCGGTGAGCGAGCTTCACTATTCTTATTATAAAGATAAAGAGGTATTACAAAGTGGATTGAATACATTAGACAGTATACAATGTATAGTAGGAGAGGGTTACGTGCCTTTTGGTCAATCACAGATACCTTCTTTATTTGACTATGCTGACGGTATTGATACGATGCAATTTTTATTGAGCATTTAAGTTAATTATGAGTTATAAATTATGAGTTATGAATGGTTTTGGGCTACGAAATTTGAGTTATGATGAATATCATAAATCTGAATTTAAATTAAAATTCGTAATTAATATATTTTTAAATTCTACAACCTACAACCTGATACCTAATACCTAATTTACCATTCTTTTATATGCAGGTCAAAATGGTTTAACAAAATAGGAAGTAATTTTCAATATAATTTTACAGAGTATGATTGGATTTAATTTATTGTTAAACAACGATAATTTATTTTAAGCATTGATTAATTTTAAAATTATAAAAATCGTTGGCTTACAACTTGTAGTATTTTCCTAAAACATAAAATTTTTTATCAATGAAAACCAGGAATGTCTTCTTTACTTTTCTAATCAGTGCAGCAACTACACTTGCTGTGATCTTTGGTTATAATACCTATCAGCATAATAGTAATAATCCTAACTTCCAGGCTAATGGAATTCCATCTAACTACAAGTTTGCAGGATTGTATGATTCAAATGGAAATCCTTCCGGTGTGCCGGGCGATTTCACACAGGCAGCAGAGGCTTCAATTCCAACTGTGGTTCATATAAAGACAATTACAAAACCACAGGCAGCAGCAAATAATAATTTGCCACAAAAAAATCCATTTTCAGATATTTTTGGTGACGACATGTTTGATCAGTTATTTGGTCAGGGCGGCGGCCGCCAGCGTTCAGTACCACAAATGGCTTCAGGGTCAGGTGTTATTATCAGTGATGATGGTTACATTGTTACCAACAATCATGTGGTTGCCGGCGCTGACGAAGTAAACGTAACTTTAAGTGATCGCAAAACATATACTGCTAAGGTAATTGGAGCAGATCCATCTTATGATTTAGCTGTAATAAAAGTAGAGGCAAAAGGTTTGCCTTTTATGCTATATGGTAATTCGGCAGATGTAAAAATTGGTCAATGGGTATTGGCAATTGGTTATCCGCTTAATTTGGATGCAACAGTAACAGCTGGAATTATAAGTGCAAAATCAAGATCATTGGGATTAAACAGGGATAAGAATGGCAAAGCTGCAGGTGCAGTAGAATCTTATTTACAAACAGATGCCGCTGTAAACATGGGTAATAGCGGAGGCGCATTGATCAATACCAACGGACAAATGATCGGCATTAATTCTGCGATCGCTTCCCCGACCGGATATTACAATGGTTATTCCTACGCTATTCCTGTTGATATTGTAAAAAAAGTGGTAAACGACCTTATAAAATATGGTAGTGTACAGCGTGGCTACATTGGTGCAATGTTCGTGGATGCAGGCGCTATGTCGTCTAAAGAAAAAGAAGCCAATAATGTACCTCAAAGTGCGGACGGGCTTTATATCACCGACCTGGATAAAGCAGGTGCCGCACTTCAGGCTGGTATGAAACCTGGCGATATTATTCGCAAATTAAATGGGCAAGCAGTGAATAGTAGTTCAGAATTACAGGAATTGATTAGCGGTTTTAAACCCGGGGATAAAATTGCTGTTACTTATGACAGAAATGGTTCGTTAAAAACGACTGATGTCACTTTGAAAAATAGTGCAGGCGATTATGAGATCGTGAAAAAAGCGGAATTAATGGATAAACTAGGTGCAGATTTAGTAACCTTAGATCCGAAAACTGCCAGAGACCTGAAATTAGGCGGTGGAGTAGTAGTTAAGAAAATAGGGCCAGGTGTTTTAAATGATCAAACGAGAATGAGAGATGGATTTATAATAACCCAGGCAAATGGTAAACCAATAAAAAACATTGATGAATTAAAAGCAATAATTGGTAATAATTCTGATGTTACAATTCAAGGCGTATATCCGGGTTATAATGAACCATTTGAATATCCCCTGATTTTAAATAAATAGAGTAGGTTTCGTTTTTAATGATAATTGAGTGAATAGGAGGCTGCATTTCGTATGCGGCCTTCTTCATTTTATTTTATCAAAGTTTCTCTTGAAAAATCAGTTGATAACCCAAAATGATTTACATTTTTAGAATTGTTTGTAAATAAATGCTGCCATCCTGTCGCGCATTATTATTTGTTATCTTTGCCGACCTGTTTTTTAAAATATAGAATAATGCCTGAATTAGTTATTAATAAAACCCATGATGAGACAAAACAAGGCGAAGCTTTCGCTCCACAATTCATAGAAGATTTTCCTAATGCAAAGAAATTTTATATTGAAAGTTATGGTTGTGCAATGAATTTTGCGGATAGCGAAGTGGTGGCTTCTATTTTGCAAGAGAAAGGCTTTGGTATTACAAAACATTTCCAGGAAGCTGACATTATCTTTATAAACACATGTTCAATCAGAGAGAAAGCAGAAGCCACCGTAAGAAAAAGACTGACTGAGTTCAGGAAAATAAAAACCTATAACCCCGGACTACTGGTTGGTGTGTTAGGATGTATGGCCGAAAGATTAAAATCAAAATTTTTAGAGGAAGAAAAGTTAGTAGACCTGGTAGTTGGTCCTGATGCTTATCGTACGCTTCCTTCATTAATTGAAGAGGCAGAAGGAGGACAAAAGGGTGTTAATGTATTATTGAGCCGTGATGAAACGTATGGTGACATTTCTCCGATTAGGCTCAACAGTAACGGTGTTACTGCTTTCGTGAGTATTATGAGAGGGTGTAATAATATGTGCTCCTTTTGCGTGGTTCCATTCACACGGGGCCGTGAACGAAGCAGGGCAGCAGATTCGGTAATCTCAGAATGTAGTGATTTATTTAATGGAGGATATAGGGAAGTAACCCTTTTGGGGCAAAATGTTGATAGTTATCAATGGATAAATCCTGACGATAATAAGATTATTTCTTTTGCGAACCTGATGGAGGAAGTGGCTAAAATATCTCCATTATTAAGAGTTCGATTTTCCACATCTCATCCGAAGGATATTACAGATGATGTATTATTTACGATAAAAAAATACGATAATATTTGTAAATATATTCACCTGCCAGTCCAAAGTGGCAGTAGTCGTGTTTTACAGATGATGAACCGCACTTACACCCGTGAATGGTATATATCAAAAGTAAATAGGATAAGGGAAGTGTTGCCGGCGTGTGGACTATCTACAGATTCCATTACAGGTTTTTGTTCAGAGACAGAAGAAGATCACCAGGAAACTTTGAGCCTTTTTGCCTATTGCGAATATGACCTGGCTTATATGTATTATTATTCTGAAAGACCCGGCACGCTTGCAGCACGCAGATTTAGTGATGATGTTCCTTTGGAAACAAAAAAAAGAAGGTTACAGGAAATTATTGACTTACATCGCATCCATTCGTTGAAAAGCATGGAAAGAGAATTAGGTAAAGTTCATCAGGTGCTGATAGAGGGACATTCTAAAAAAAGTGACCAGCATTGGTTCGGCAGAAGTGATAATAATAAAGTGGTGATATTTCCTAAAATGGGCAATTGTAAAAAAGGTGACTATGTAAATGTTTTAATTGAAAATTGCACAGCCGGCACATTAATGGGAACAGCCCTGAAATAAAATCAACAAATTTTTTAATTGAAGTGAAATAATTTTAAAATATTCAATGGATCAACAAGCAATAAGAAGCAGATTTGGGATAATAGGAAGTTCGTCCGGCTTATCACATGCACTGGATGTAGCCATACAGGTCGCAAATACAGATTTAAGTGTTTTGATCAATGGAGAAAGTGGCGTAGGAAAAGAAGTTTTTTCTCATATCATTCATTCTCTCTCGGCCCGCAAACACAATCCTTTTATTGCGGTAAACTGTGGCGCTATTCCCGAAGGCACGATCGATTCAGAATTATTCGGTCATGAAAAAGGTTCCTTTACAGGAGCTGTAGATAGCCGGAAAGGATATTTTGAAACAGTAAACGGTGGCACTATTTTCCTTGACGAAATAGGGGAGATGCCTTTAGGCACACAGGCGCGTTTATTACGCGTATTGGAGGCAGGAGAATACATTCGTGTGGGTTCATCAAAAGTGCAAAAAACAGATGTTAGAGTAATAGCCGCTACGAATAAAGATCTGTTGGAATTTACGCATACAGGCAGGTTCAGGGAAGATCTGTATTATCGCTTAAATACAGTGCCCATAAGGGTTCCGGCATTGAGAGACCGTAAAGAAGACATCCCGTTATTGTTTAGAAAATTTGCAGTAGATTTTGCAGAAAGATACAAATCACCGCCAATACAATTAGATGAGGAAGCGAAGAATGTTTTGATCAATTATCCATGGCCGGGTAATGTGAGGCAGTTGAAAAATATGGCTGAACAATTATCTGTATTGGCCAAAGAAAAAATGGTATCGGGTGCTGAATTGCAAAAATTTTTACCGGAAAATAATATGAACAGGTTGCCGGTGCTTGCTTCTGCCAGTCATTCAGGTCTTGGCCAAAGAGAGTTTGCCAATGAAAGAGAGATCCTGTATAAATTATTTTTTGATGTAAAGAAAGATGTTACAGAGCTGAAGAGAATGTTCTTTGAGGTAATGCAAAATCCTTCTTCCTTTAATCCGCAATCTTTTCAGAATGAAAATTTTGTTGAAGATTATCGTGACGATCATCATTCAAATGGTACACCGGTTATTTCAACTTCACAACCGGTAATATTAGAAAATGATGGCATCGACGAGCACCAGGAAGTTGAAGAATCATTGAGTATTGTAGATGCAGAAAAAGAGTTGATCATTAAAGCCTTGAAAAAACACCGGGGCAAAAGAAGAGATGCTTCCAGTGACCTGGGAATTAGCGAACGTACACTTTACAGAAAATTGAAAGAATATGATATTGAATAAAAGGTAAATTGAATAATTTCAATCTATAAATTGTATTGAATCATCATTTAAAAAACTACTTACTCGTGAAGCAATTAAGAGGCTTCCGATAATCCTGATTTCAAAAATGCTATGAAACTAAAATATTATTTCTCTCTTATTATCATTATAATCACTTGCAGTTTTGCCACATGCAAGTATTCTACAAAAGATGTAGCACCCATACCTCCGGAAATTAAAACATTCAGGGTACAAACCTTTCAAAATAAAGCCAGGTATGTAAATCCGCAAATTGCTCCTCAATTGACCCAGGCGGTAAAACAACAAATAATCGGGCAGACTAGATTAAGGCAAATTAATGATGACGTAGCTGATTATGATATCAGCGGATACTTATCCAATTATAGTGTGACCACCAGCGGAATTGCCAATCAACAATCCTCAGTAAATAGGTTGAATGTAACTTTTCACCTTATATTTAAAAACAATCATGATGTTTCCACGGTTGAATCCGACATTACGAACTCTTATGATTTTAGTGCGGGTCAGACTTTGCAGCAAGCCGAACAAGCTTTATCTGAAAAAATATTAAAAAATATTTCGGAGGGAATCTTCAATAAAATATTTTCAAACTGGTAAATTTATCGAATGAACGAGACCATTAATTCTTCAAATTATCTATATAACAAATTCGATGATGTTTCCTCATTAGAACGCACAGTCAAGAATCACCCGCTAAGTTCCTTCGCCAGATTTTTACTTCTAAAACAATACCAAAAGACTAAGCGTTCTTTGTTTGGAGATTATGCTCTACAATCATCACTTTACTTCAATAATCCTCAATGGTTATCATTTCAATTATTGCGTGAAGAATGGCAAGAAATGGAAAATGGACAGGACGCTGAAATAGTTGATGTATCAGAGGCAGAAAAAGTATTAACAGGTAATTCGATTGAAAATAATGTTGAAGGGCTGAAAAATAATTCAGAAGGTGAAGTTCCTGAGTCAGGATTAGAAGAGGGAGAAATAAATGTCGGGCAAATCATACCTGTTGATGGAGCCAGTGAATTTAGCCTAATTGAAAATAAATCATTAGGCGACGATTCATCGTTGGAAGTTCAAAATCCCCGGAAGCTTCCGGCATCAGTACATTCGGTAAGTAATGATCTTACGAAAGTTGTCATTCCTGCTGATCCTGGAAAAAAAGTAGAGGAACCGGTGCTTTCGCAAAATGAAAAAGAGGAACTTCTTTTTGAGCCACTTCATGCCACAGATTATTTCGCATCACTGGGCGTTACTATTAAAGAAGAAAGTATGTTGAATGATAAGTTGGGGGCTCAAATGAAGAGTTTTTCCCAGTGGCTGAAAAGTATGAAACAATTGCACCCAAACAAATTACCTGGACAAAATGAAGTGATAGAGAGAATCATCCAATCATCTTCCGAGCAGTCAAACGTAGAATCAGAAGTGCTTACAGAGGCGATGGCGGAAGTATTGCTAAAACAGGACAAGCGACAAAAAGCAATCGAAATGTATGAAAAATTAAGTTTGATGAATCCCTCCAAAAGTATTTACTTTGCAGCCAAAATCGACAAGATTAAAAATAATTAAACATGTTAGTTCTCTTTGGAATATTAATAATCATCGCTTCTGTTGTTTTGGGAGTGATTGTACTCATTCAAAACCCGAAAGGTGGTGGACTTAATTCATCAATAAGTGGCGTAGGTAATCAATTAATGGGTGTAAAGCAAACCAACGATATCCTTGAAAAAGGAACCTGGATATTTGCAGGAATCATTGGATTATTATGTATTACTTCTTCTTTATTTATCTCAAATTCAGGAAGCGGTAATTCAAAAGATAAATTTTTTAACGAGGCACCTGTAGGAACACCGGTAGCACCTCAAACAGCACCGGTACAAATGCCTTCAAGCCAGGCCCCTGCTGCAAACACACCTGCACCCCAGACGACTGTACCTGCACCACAACCCTGATCAATATAAAATATTTTGCCCTGTCTGTGGAAATAGACAGGGTTTTTTTATTTGATAAAAATCAGGATAACATCCAGTTTTCATAGAAATCGGATGGCTTTAATTAAAAAGGATACATTTGACAATCGTAACCAGTTTTGAAAAATGACAATAAAAAAAATAATATCAATACTACTCATTATCGTTTTCATCATAGCGGTTTTCATAGTGTGGAATGTTTTTGGACCAGCTGTGAAAAATCCGGATAAAAAGTTTCTTTATATTCCTTTGAACAGCTCTTACAACCAGGTAAAAGACAGTCTTAAAAACGGTGAATATATTTCCAATTTTTTCCTGTTTGATAAAGTGGCGAAATATGCTGAATTACCACAGAATATAAAGCCGGGAAAATACAAAATTGCACAAGGCATGAGTGTGTATTCATTGGTGAAAATGCTACGTAGTGGCAGGCAGGAACCTGTAAACCTGGTAATTACGAAATTAAGAACGAAAGAGGATTTGGCTAAAAAAATCTCAAAAAGTTTTGAAGTAGATTCACTCGATGTTATCCGGTTTTTAAATAATCCTGATTCGCTTTCACAATATGATGTGGATACACTAACCGTGATGACTGATGTGATTCCTAATACATACACTTATATGTGGAACACCCCCATCTCAGCTATTTTCAATAAGCTGGATGCTGAAAATAAAAGGTTTTGGAATGAAGACAGGTTAGCGAAGGCCAAACATTTGCAATTGACAACAAAAGAAGTGTACATATTGGCATCTATAGTAGAAGAAGAGACAAATAAGCAAGGTGATAAAGGAAAAATTGCAAGTGTATATCTAAACAGGATGCAGAAAGGAATGAGGCTCGCAGCGGATCCAACTGTGAAATACGCCATGCGTGATTTTGGGCTCAAAAGAATTTATACCAAATATCTTTCCTTTCCATCTCCATATAATACCTATCAAAATGCCGGATTGCCTCCCGGGCCAATTTGCACTCCATCTATCAAGACCATTGATGCGGTATTAGATGCACCCGAAACTGATTATACATTTTTTGTGGCGAGAGCAGACTTTTCAGGATTTTCAGATTTCGCATCTACCTATCAGCAGCATCTTGTATACGCCAAAGCTTACCAGCAGGCACTGGATAGTGTGATAAAGGCGAAACAGGAAAAAGAAGACTCTTTAAAATAAATCCCATTTTGATAGAACCTACTATTAAAAAGAAAATTTTTAAACCTGTGAATCGATTTGTAAAATTCACAAGGCGATGGTCACCTCCCGGCTTTCAGGGTTTGTCTCTTTACAGGGTTTTAAAATATATTGCCAAAGAGTTTGACGGACCTCATTTGATGGAAAGAGCATCGGCCATTTCTTATAACTTCATAATGAGTCTGCCACCCACGTGTTTATTTTTATTTACCTTATTTCCTAATCTCCCTTTTATTTCAAAAAAAGAAATAAAATTTCAACTCCATGGACTTATTCATGATGTTATTCCTTCCCAAAACTATAATTCAGGCATTATTAGTTTTGTAGATAGTTTTATTGATGGGTCTAAAATCGGACTTATTTCTTTCACCTTTATTTTATCATTATTTTTTGCGTCAAGCGGAGTAATGGGACTGATGCGTTCTTTCAATAGAGATTATATTGGGTTCCAGAAAATTCGTGGTCTCAAAAAAAGGTGGGAAGCGATCAAATTGACACTAATGCTCTTTGGTCTTTTACTGGCATTCATTGTTCTATTGTTTTTACAAAATAATATATTGGGGTGGCTGGGTGTCAAAAGTGAGCAAGTGCGTTCTTTCATTCTTGTTGCTAGATGGGTATTTATGGGTTTGCTTATTTTTTATTCTTTTGCCTTTGTACTCCGGTATGCGCCTTCTACCTGCAAAAGATGGAAATTATTATCTCCCGGAGCTGTGATCGCTACTTTCTTAAGTATTGTGGTAACAATTGGTTTTACCACGTTCGTCAATAATTTTGGAAGATATAATATTTTGTATGGTTCAATAGGAACAGTGATGGTAGTAATGGTCATGATCTTTCTAAATTCCCTGGTTGTATTGGTAGGTTTTACATTTAACCTAAGTATCCACACCATTAAATCTGAACATGAGCAAAAAAGAAAAGCACGGTTATACCCGAATTCCATGGCCGCATCGTTAAAGAAAAATTGCTGAGCCAGCAGTTCTAATAAAAACCCTTTATTTCCAACCGACCATTATTTTGGCTATGATTAAATAAAAATTATTATAAAGTTAGATATTAGTTTACAATTTTCATTGATAATTAGTAATTTTGCCATCTTAAAAAATTGAAATAAAAAATATGTCTACAATTACAAGAAATGAGATTGATTTCAGCCTGAAAAATAAAGTAAAGGATTTGAGTCTTGCGCCATGGGGACGCAAAGAAATTATTCTTGCAGAAGCTGAAATGCCGGGATTGATGGCGTTGAGAGAAGAATTCGGCAAAGAAAAACCATTGAAAGGTGCCCGCATTGCCGGTTGTCTTCATATGACTATTCAAACTGCTGTGTTGATTGAAACTTTAATAGATTTAGGTGCTGAAGTAAAATGGAGTTCTTGTAACATCTTTTCTACCCAGGACCAGGCTGCTGCTGCAATAGCTGCTGAAGGTATCGGTGTATTTGCCTGGAAGGGACAAACACAGGAGGAAAGCGATTGGTGTATTGAACAGACTTTATTCTTTGGTAGTGAAGATCGTCCGTTGAATATGATCTTAGATGATGGTGGCGATTTGACAAACATGGTTTTTGATCAATACCCGGAATTAGTTCACCACATTAAAGGATTATCAGAAGAAACAACTACAGGCGTTCACAGGTTGTATGAAAGAATGGAAAAAGGTACGTTACCAATTCCTGCAATCAATATCAATGATTCTGTTACCAAATCTAAATTTGATAATAAATACGGTTGCAAAGAGAGTTTGGTAGATGCGATCAGGAGAGCTACTGACATAATGATGGCCGGTAAAGTGGCTGTGGTAGGGGGTTATGGAGATGTTGGTAAAGGTTCTGCTGCAAGTTTACAAGGAGCAGGCGCCAGGGTAATTGTAACTGAAATTGATCCTATTTGTGCATTGCAAGCTGCTATGGATGGTTTTGAAGTAAAGAAAATGATTGATGCAGTTGCAGAAGCTGATATCATAGTAACCGCATCCGGTTGCCGTGATTTGATCCGGGCTGAACATTTCAAGGTGATGAAGGACAAAGCAATTGTTTGTAATATTGGCCATTTTGATATTGAAATTGATATAGCCTGGTTAAATGACAATTATGGTGATACAAAAGATACCATCAAACCACAGGTAGATAAATATACTATCGATGGAAAAGATATCATCATATTGGCAGAAGGTCGCCTGGTAAACCTTGGCTGTGCTACAGGACATCCTAGTTTTGTAATGAGCAACTCATTCACTAACCAGGTACTGGCGCAATTAGAATTATGGCTTCATGCTGATAATTATGAAAATAAAGTGTATGTTCTTCCTAAGCATTTAGATGAAAAAGTAGCCCGTCTTCATTTGAAAAAAATCGGTGTTGTATTGGAAGAATTGACAACAGACCAGAGTGAATATTTGAACATTCCAAAAGAAGGTCCTTATAAAACTGATCTATACAGGTATTAAGCAAATCTTTTTTTCAGAAAAATAATTGAATCCACTTTTCAAAAGGTGGATTTTTTTATGTTCTCTATTATCCCATCAGATTTTGAATGAATATTCTCTTTGTAAAAAAATACTATTCTGATTTTTCAGATGAGCCTTCTGAAAATCATTATTTTTGTGGTACAGGTTAATAAGTAAGTCAATTAAAATTTGCCTGTCAATCCTGATAAATAACCTTCAAAATCACAATCGCCCTGCGTTCTCTTCAACCTATCAATAAATATTTCTGGAAATACCGCTGGTATTTTTTAGGGGGAATGATATTTATTGTCGCCTCTAATTATTTTAGAATTCTGGCCCCCCAGGTTACAAAATATGTCCTGAATACTGTGGAAGTAAGTTTGCAAAAAAGTGGTGAACTGGTAAATCCAAAAGCAACAACTCATTACGATCCTTTGGTGACTTTTTTTATTCAAAGCCTGAATAAGGATAACGCATCTTATAAAACTAAAATTCTTTATTCTGGAATTACGCTATTGGTGATTGCATTGATAAGTGGCATTTTTATGTTTTTAATGCGGCAAACAATTATTGTAATGAGTCGCCACATTGAATTTGAGCAAAAAAATGAAATATTCAGTCACTACCAGAAATTAGATACTCATTTTTTTAAAACGCATAATACCGGCGATCTCATGAGCAGGATCTCAGAGGATGTGAGCAGGGTACGAAGTTATACAGGCCCGGCGGTGATGTATATTATTAATCTTTTGGCAGCGATTGGATTTTCAGTATCATATATGTACAATGAAAATAAAGAATTGACGCTGTATGTGCTGGCACCTTTACCATTTATGGCCATCACCATTTACTATGTAAATACGATCATCAATCGCAAGGCAGACCGGATACAATCTTTACTTTCTGATCTTACTTCCAATGCTCAGGAGTCTTACTCCGGCATACGGGTCATTAAATCATTTGTGCAGGAAAAATCGATGCTGGGTTTTTTCGAAAAAAACAGTGAAGATTATAGAATGAACGCCATCTCATTGGCAAAAACTGAGTCGCTGTATTTCCCTTCTTTGGGGTTAATGATAGGCTTGAGTACGTTGCTAACCATTATGATTGGTGGATTTTATGTAATTGAAGGTACTATCAGTATTGGCGTAATTGGGGAGTTTATCATGTACATTTTATTACTCACTTTTCCAGTAAGCGCCATTGGGTTGACTGCCAGTCTGATCCAGCGCGCAGCTACTTCACAGCGCCGGATAAATGAATTCATGCAGACGGCACCCGCGATCACTAATTTGCCTGGTGCTAGAGAAGAAATATTGAAAGGAGACGTCACCTTTAAAAATGTCGATTTTATTTATCCGCACACCGGAATTCATGCGATAAAGAATTTCAATCTGACCATTAAAAAAGGGGAGAAAGTAGCCATTATCGGAAAAACCGGTTCCGGAAAATCCACTATTGCTCAGCTGATGCTAAGAATGTATGATCCACAAAAAGGAACTATATTGTATGATGGAACAGATATCAAAGAAATAGAGCTCAAATCACTTCGTGCTCAATTAAGTTATGTGCCACAGGATGTATTCCTGTTCAGCGATACAGTGGAAAAAAATATTGGCTTTGCTATGGAGAATGTAGAGAAAGAACGGGTAATAAAAGCAGCGCGTAGTGCAGTTGTTGATAGGGAAATAGACCAGTTTTCACACCAATACGACACTGCCATCGGAGAAAGAGGTGTTACATTAAGCGGTGGACAAAAGCAGCGGATTTCAATTGCGAGGGCACTTATTAAAGATCATAAAATCGTCATTTTTGATGACTGTTTAAGTGCTGTTGATGCCAAAACTGAAAATGAAATTATTACCAACCTGTATCAATACCTTCAAGATAAAACGGCTGTAATCATTACCCACCGTATCTTCTCTTTATTTGATTTTGATAAGATCATTGTTTTGAAAGATGGCGCAATTGCAGAGCAGGGAACCCACCAAACACTTTTAGAAAAGAATGGTTTATATGCCCAAATGTACCAGCGTCAACAGCAGCAGGAAAAAAACATTTCTGAATAATGGTAATATAGTTCCATTTATTTTGTCAAGTCAAAAACAGTTTTATCTTTGTAAGGATTCAAAATGACTTTATAAAATAAATAAATTTAAGAAAGTGGCGTACGAAAATAATGACAAAAAATTGGAAAGTGTTTATAGCCAAAGGGTAAGAGCGGGAAAGCGCAGAACTTATTTTTTTGATGTAAGAGAAACAAGGGGAAATGATTATTATTTAACCATAACTGAAAGCCGAAAGAAATTTAATGAAGACGGATATGAGAGACATAAGATTTTTCTTTACAAAGAAGATTTTAATAAGTTTCTGAAAGGCATGACAGAAGCAATTGATTTTGTGAAAACAGACCTGATGCCTGATTTTGATTTTGATGCTTTCAATCATGAAAACCAGGAAGGTTATGAAGGCGCACCTTATGAAGGCCCAAAAGCTGACAATTCAGAAGATGTACAAAACGCCCCGATAGAAGCAGAAGACCTGACGGCGCCTTCAGGAATAGCAGAGGCAGCTACACCAGAGTTAGATGGTTTGCCGGAAAATCCTGCAGAAGCAGAAAAATCCATACCAGGAGAAAATAATTCAGAAGAACCAAACAATATGCGTGATGTAGAAGTAGATAAATGGTAAGATGAATAGCCGGAATATTTGTAAATAAATATTTGCATAGATAAAAATATGAATAAAGATCCTCTCAATTCCGGGAGGATTTTTGTTTAAACCTTAAATTATGAATGTTGAAGATATCAGGGAATATGCACTATCATTAAACGATGTTGCCGAGTCGATGCCCTTTGGACCTGACAACATTGTTTTCAAAATTGGTGGTAAAATGTTTTTATTATTAGCATTGGATGCAGACCCTGTACAATTTAATGTGAAATGTGATCCTGAAAAAGCCATTCAATTAAGGGAAGAATTTAAGTCTGTTTTACCAGGTTACCACATGAACAAAGAACACTGGAATACTATTTTAGTAAATGGTGAATTGAGTCAGGAATTTTTAGAAAGTTGTATTGCAACATCTTATCAATTAGTAAAAAAGAAGCCTGTTAAAGGTAGAAAGTAAATATTCTTTAAATTGTTTGTTTTTAAATCATCATGTTTTTTCCCGGCGAAATTCATAAAAAAAATCCTCTCAATTTTGAAAGGATTTTCAATGTCTATATGTTATTAAAATAGTATTTTAATTATCTCCAAAATACCCTCGGGAGATTTTTATTATTTTGTTGTGTGTGTGATTCAGACACTGGAGTTCCTTCATGAATAGATTCTGCTCCACCATGATGTAAATTATAGAGCACTGTATCTGCATTTGTAGGTGTGCCCTCATGAATATCCAATACCTTATAAGGACGATCAGTATTGCAGGCGATGAATGAGGTGATTATAAATACTAAGGCGCTTAATTTAATTAATTTCATTTTCATAATTTTTGAATGACAAGAAGATTTCAATCTATTAGGGCGAAATTACAAATTCAATTTATATTTTCTCAAATGATTCTTATATAATTATTAAAATTCAATAATTCGGCCGGAATTGATGAGAAATTTTCTTATTTGAAATTTTCTAAACTGATTAGTAAATTTAAATTCAACAACAAAATCGAAGAATAGCGTAGGATAATTTTCTCTTAAGATTTTGTGTAGTTAAGTCCATGATACTTTTACATTTATTTTATAAGCAAAAGGTTTATTTTTGAAATTAATTTAGACTAACATTATTTATGGATACTTCTTTAGAACATGTACAATGCCTCATTATAGGTTCAGGTCCTGCCGGTTATACTGCGGCGATCTATGCCGCACGTGCAAACCTGAACCCGGTATTATACCAGGGAATTCAACCGGGTGGTCAGTTAACTATTACCACCGAGGTAGAAAATTATCCTGGATATCCTGAAGGTATTCAAGGTCCGCAAATGATGGTTGATTTTGAAAATCAGGCCAAAAGAATGGGTACCGATATCCGTTATGGATTGGCGACTGAAGTTGATTTTTCTGCCTGCCCTCTCAAAGTGCAAATTGATGAAGAGAAATGGATAAGTGCCGATTCAATTATTTTATCAACAGGGGCAAGTGCAAAATGGCTTGGAATTGAAAGTGAACAAAGGCTCAATGGTTACGGTGTGAGTGCGTGTGCGGTTTGTGATGGTTTCTTTTTCAAAGGAAAAGATGTGTGTATTGTGGGTGCAGGTGATACAGCTGCAGAAGAGGCCTTGTACTTAAGTAAGATTTGTAGCTTCGTACATATGTTCGTACGTAAAAGTGAAATGAGGGCAAGTAAAATAATGCAACAGAGAGTGTTGGAAACAAAGAACATAAAAGTTTATTGGAATACTGAGGTTGATGAAATATTAGGAGAGAAAAAAACGGAATCTGTTAGAATCGTTAATAATATAACCGGTGAAAAAATTGTTATACCTGTGAGCGCCTATTTTGTTGCAATCGGCCATCAGCCTAATTCACAGATATTGAAAGGTTGGTTGGATATGGATGATGCAGGCTACATAATAACGCAACCCGGAAGTACAAAAACTAATATTGAAGGTGTATTTGCAGCGGGAGATTTACAGGATAAAATATACAGGCAGGCTGTAACTGCGGCAGGTTCAGGTTGTATGGCAGCACTCGATGCAGAAAGATATTTGAGTATGATGGAGCATCCGGTACCATCTGATCATGTCCCTCACTTGAAAGAGGATTAATTATTTAATAATTATATGATAACAGTACATTTAGATAATCTGCATTTTAATTCTTTCCATGGAATCCATGATGAAGAAAGAATTTTGGGAAATGAATATATCGTTGATTGCCTGGTTGATTTTCATGAAAATACCGAAGTGATTGTACATATTAATGATACTATTAACTATGTGATAGTTTACGATATTATCAAAAAAAGAATGTCAGTACCCACCCATCTCCTGGAGACAGTCGCCATGGAAATTGGATATGAAATACATAAATCTTTTCCTGACATTAGGTCAATCAGTGTATCTATTACAAAATTGCATCCACCTATAGAAAACATCGAGGGAAGTGTAGGTGTAAAATGGCATAGGGAATTTTAAGAATAGAATTATCTGTTTTAATTTTCGACTGTTTTATTGATTTTCTACACCAGGTGTGTAAAGAGGAAAACCATCACCAACCCAATTGACAAAATCAATCATTATCTGTTTTTTATAAAAGCCTGCATTTTTAGTTTCCATTCATCCTTCAAAGGGTAATGCTTAAAAAATAGATCGTTGAATCTCTGTAAAAGAAAATACCTTCCATAAAAAATTTAAAATATGTTCCACAAGAATTTCCTGGCCATTTTGATGGCGCTGTTTACCAGCGGTATTTGGGCGCAGACTTCCGAAACGTCTACCTATGATCGTCATGATCTGTTTTCTCCCAACTTTTATCCGGTATCTGTAAATGAGTATCGCTCGGCTGATGGAGAACCCGGTCCAAAATATTGGTCCAATAAAGCCAGTTATAATATCAAGGCCACATTGGATGACGTAAAAGGTGCCATTTCGGGAAGTGTGACAATTACCTACACCAATAATAGTCCGCAATCATTAAAGTTCGTTTGGCTTTACCTGGATCAGAATTTATTTCGACTTGATTCAAGGGGCCAGGCAAAGACACCTGCCACAGGTAGAAGCCGTTATGGAGATGCTAATTCAACTTTTGAAGGTGGATTCAATATTAAATCCGTAAAAGTACTTTCAAATGTGAAAGGCAAAACTTCAGAAGCAGATGCCATTAAGGTAATTACTGATACAAGAATGCAACTCCGATTGCCAACACCTCTTGCAGGAAACGGTGGAACCATCCAATTTAAAATTGATTACACCTTTAATATTCCGCAATACGGTGCTGATCGTACAGGCATCCAGGATACGAAGAATGGGAAAATTTTTGCAGTAGCGCAATGGTATCCACGCATGTGTGTCTATGATGATATCGAAGGCTGGAATACATTGCCTTATTTAGGGGCGAGTGAGTTTTATTTTGATTATGGCGATTACGATTACACAATTACTGCTCCTGCTAAAATGATCGTAGGTGGGTCAGGCGATTTAATGAATCCCCAGGAAGTATTGACGGGTACGCAATTAAAGAGATACAACGAAGCAAAAAATAGTGATAAAACAGTAATTATCCGCTCTGCAGCCGAAGTAACGGAAGCTTCTTCACGTCCCGCAAAAGATATGCTTACCTGGCATTTTGAATTGAAAAATGCAAGAGATGTGGCCTGGGCTGCTTCCACTACATTTATTTGGGATGCTGCAAAAATGAATTTCCCAAGCGGCAGAAAGGCGATTGCACAAAGTATGTACCCCGAAGAATCTAACGGAAATAATGCCTGGGAAAGATCAACGGAATATACCAAAGCGGCGATTGAAGGCTATTCAAAAAGATGGTTTGAGTATCCTTATAATTCAGCAGTGAACATAGCAAGTAATGTTGGTGGAATGGAATATCCTGCTATTGTATTTTGTGGCTACAGAGCAAAGGGAGCAAGTCTTTGGGGCGTTACAGATCATGAATTCGGCCATACCTGGTTTCCAATGATTGTTGGGAGCAATGAAAGAAAATATGGTTGGATGGATGAAGGCTTTAATACTTTTATTAATGATATTTCTACGGCTGATTTTAATAATGGAGAATACAAACCTAAGGCAAGAAATATGGCACCAATGTATAAGTACATGTTTGGGAAAAATTCCGAACCTATGATGTCAACCCCGGATGCTCTAAAGGAAGCCAATATTGGTTTGGAGCTTTATTCTAAACCTGGCTATGCATTAAAACTGCTTAGGGATAATATTTTAGGGCCTGATCGTTTTGATTATGCATTTAGAAACTATATTGATAAATGGGCTTACAAACATCCAACTCCCTGGGATTTTTTCCGCTCAATTGAAAATGGCGCAGGTGAAGATCTTTCCTGGTTTTGGAAATCGATGTTTATTGAAAATTACAAATTGGACCAAAGCATCAAAGATGTGAAATATGTAAATAATGATGCATCAAAAGGTGCCTTGGTTACCATTGATAATTTGGATAGGATGGCAATGCCGGTTATTCTACAATATGAAACGGAGAGCGGTAAAATAGCAACCATTAATGTGCCAGTTGAAGTTTGGCAGAACAATACAACATGGATTCAGAAGTTGCCGACTACCGAGAAAATAAAATCAGTTACAATTGATCCGGATGCAGTATATCCTGATGTAAACGTGGAAAACAATACCTGGAAATCAAATTAATTAATTGCTTTTTTCTTAAAATATTTCTCTCTTAAATAATCCGCTGGAGCAAAGACTTCAGCGGATTTTTTATTGCAGGAGAAAGGGTAAGGATAAATGCCTTATATATTCTATGTAGAAGTTACTTCCCTCTTTAAATTTATAGAAATGGGTATGGCTTTCATTTATTCTTAAATTTTTGAAAATTTAAAAGTGCATACTTATATGTAAGATTAATCCTCTACTTTTGCAACCTTTTATGAAACCTGTCAGCGAAATATTTTCACAACTCAGTCAGCCCAAAAAAATTGCGATCGTTTTCCATCAAAAACCTGATGGTGATGCAATGGGTTCAGGATTGGGGTTGTACCATTTTCTGATTCAGTTTGGTCACGAAGTAATTGTCATTTCGCCAACCAATTGGGCTCAGTTTTTAAAATGGATGCCCGGTGCTGATAAGGTGATTGACTTTGAGAGAAATAAAGAAAAGACAATAAAAGCTTTGGCCGATGTGCAATGGCTCTTCTGTCTGGACTTTAATACGCTGAGTCGCATTAAAAATATGGAACCGGTATTAGAAAACCTGGAATGCGTAAAAATTTTGATTGATCACCATCAGCAACCCCAGGAAGAAGCATTTAATTATGGAATAAGTGATACGACAAAAAGCTCTACGGCGGAAATGGTCTATGATTTCATCGTGAATAGTGGGAACGAAAACAAAATAAATACAGATATTGCTGAATGTTTATATGCAGGTGTAATGACGGATACTGGATCATTTCGTTTTAATTCCACCTCTGGCAACGTCCATAAAATGGTCGCCAGGTTAAAAGAAACCAAACTGGATCATAGCAAAGTTCACGAGAATCTGTTTGACAATTTTTTAGAGAGCCGTTTTCGATTTTTTGGGAATACGCTCCTGAACAGAATGAAGGTATTTTATGAATATAATACAGCGTTGATAGCTATTCCACAGCAAGACCTTATTGATTTTGAAGTAAAAACAGGTGATACAGAAGGCTTGGTAAATTTTCCGCTTAGTATAAAAGGAATCAAACTGGCAGCAGTAATTATAGATCGCGGCGGAGAAATTAAAAGCTCTTTCCGTAGCAAAGGCGGATTTGATGTAAATACTTTTGCCAGGAAATATTTCAATGGTGGCGGCCACTTTAATGCCGCCGGTGGCAAAAATAATGAGCCATTGGACGAAGTAGTTGAAAAATTTAAAAAAGCCATCGCAGAAAATAAAGAACTTTTAAACAGTTAACAATTATAAAAAATAAAACATGAACAAATCACATTTCCTGGTTGCCCTGGGATTTTTATTAGTGGCAGCAGGATGTAACAGCCCAAAATTTGAAAAAGCGGAAGATGGGTCAGAATACAAGATTGATGCAAATAAGAGTGGTACATTGGCAGCAACTGGTAACTATCTTCAACTGGAAGTAAAGGTTAAATACGGAGACAGCACTTTATTTAGTACCATTGATAATGGTATGCCAAATTTTGCTCCTTACGACACTACAGTGCTTCCTAAATTTTTCAGAACAGTTCACGAAGGTGACAGCCTGACAATCCAGGAATCTACTGATTCAATCATCAAAAAAGGACAGGCAGCACCTTGGATGAAAGGTGGAAAATTTATTACACAGGGAATAAAAGTGGTGAAAGTGATTGCTAACAAAGAAACTGCTGATAGCATCATGAAGACTTTTGAAGGTACTGCAAGAGCGAAAGCTTATGATAAAGCGGTAACGCAAATAAAAGCAGATATGGTTAAAAATGCCGGTCAAATGAAAACTGATGATAAAATTATCACAGATTACATGGCTGCAAAAAACTTAACAGGTGCTAACAAAACTGAATGGGGTGTCTACGCGATAGTTACCACGCCTGGTACGGGTCCAAATCTTACGCAAAAAGATGTAGCAGTTATTAACTATACAGGTAAAAGTTTCCAGGATTCTGCATTTGATTCCAATACAGATAAAAAATTCGAGCATGTAAAACCTTTATATGTTGATATGGGTGAATTTAGGGTTATTCCGGGATGGATAGATGGTTTGAAACAATTCAATAAAGGTGCTAAAGGAAAGATTATCATCCCTTCATTCTTAGCATATGGATTGAATGGTGCGCCACCTAAAATTGCTCCAAACGAAAACATCGTTTTTGATATTGAGGTTACTGACATAATTACACGTGAAGCTTATCAGAAACAAATGGAAGAACAACAAAAGATGATGCAGATGATGCAGCAGCAAATGCAGCAGCAACAGCAAAAACCAACTGCTCCTCCGACACCTCCGACAGGAAAATAATAAATTTTATATTTTTATAAGACAAGACGTATCAGAAATGGTGCGTCTTTTTTTGTAATTACGAATTGTCCACACGAAAAATTTAATAAGGATTAAGATTTATTTGTTTTTGCCTTTTGCAAAGTTGGATAAGGATTTTTGTTCTGGAGATAAGAGTGAGTAATTTCAAATACCTGGATTGATAAATAAGAATACCTTAAAATAATCGATATTCTTTGGGGAAGTAATGCCTATACTTACTGGAAGTATTTTTGAAGAAAATTAAAAGGTAAATTTGTTTAAAAATTGAATTAAGGAAGAAGTGGTGTTTTTAGTGGAAGAAGCACCTGAAAAATAATGGTTAGTTATTCCGCATATTTTAGTCACGAATAATCCCGGTTTTGGCTGGCGCATATTTCCTTTGCTACCTGACCTTTCCAAACTGAGATCCACCGGAAAACCAGTAATTTTTGAAACCACTGATAAATATTAAAATGAAAAAATTATTAATTTCTCTTTTTGCAATAACAATAGCCTGCAGCATATCTGCACAGGATTTAGGCATTGAAAACAGTATAGTTCTTTTAAAGTATATGGTAAGTAAATTGCCGGCAAAACCTAAAAAAGCTGACTACGTTAAAATATTAAAGAATTTACCACCCTCA
>JBDTEF010000037.1:0-3876 GCA_039922615.1 Ginsengibacter sp. | reverse complement strand
ATAATGCGTATGACACTTTATACTGTAGCAGTTTATTGGATGGCAGCTTGAAATGGAGTAAACAAATTACGAATGCGGTGAAATTTATTAATGTGGGTGACAAAGTTTATTATTTAACGGGATCCTACGGTTATGCATCAGCTAATTCTAAACTAATGAAAATGCGTGCCGGAGATTTTACTGCATTAGATTCCATGTCATTTACACAGGGTAACCTACAAGATTTTTCAATCTTATCCTCAGCAGATGAATACTTTTATTAAGAGAAAATTTTTTAGAAAGTTTAGAGCTTGACGATAAATAGGGTATTTCAAAAATGAAAATGGGGGATATAGTGATGAATTTGCAATTCAAATGCTTTTAGTGTTTTAAATAAGACCAAAAGATATTTTTTACCTTTACTGCAAAACCACTCACCATGTCCTCATTTAATTTAT
The DNA here is from genome assembly GCA_039922615.1 of Ginsengibacter sp. GTDB lineage: Bacteria > Bacteroidota > Bacteroidia > Chitinophagales > Chitinophagaceae > Ginsengibacter. Next base: position 3,439 of record JBDTEF010000037.1, on the reverse strand, counting down.
CCCTACCCGTAGCCATCGGTTGCGATCATGCAGGATTCGAATACAAAGAAGCTATTATTTCATTTTTAGATGGAAAAAATTTATCGTATAAAGATTTTGGAACTTACTCCATCGATTCTGTTGATTATCCCGATTTTGCGCATCCGGTAGCCAAAGAAGTTGAGGGAAATAAAGCCGCCTTTGGCATTTTAATTTGCGGAAGTGCAAATGGCGTGGCTATTACAGCGAATAAACACCAACAAGTGCGGGCAGCAATTTGCTGGGGAGAAGAGCTGGCAGAATTAGCGCGTAAACACAATAATGCCAACATCATTTGTATTCCTGCACGTTTTGTTAGGGAAAGTGTTGTAGAAAAAATGGTGGATATTTTCATCAATACAGAATTTGAGGGCGGACGACATGCAAACAGGGTGGATAAAATTGCCTGCTAAAAATAAAATCCTTAAATAAAGATCATTTGAAAAGTGAATACCAATTTACTTTCCACAATATAATCTTGCCAATACATGAGCGGTAATTGAAACATTTTCTTTCTCTTTTACTTTTACACATAATTTTTATTGGATATTTTCATCATTAAACTGAATCAAAACATGAAAAAATTGTTTTTTTCTATTCTTTCTTTACTGCTTTTAGTTGGTACTTCCTTCGCGCAAGATGACGTTGCATGGAAATACGCTCAAACCATTACCCAGGCTGATTTGCAGCATCAATTGAAAATTATTGCCTCGGCGGATATGGAAGGTCGTGAGACCGGTACTTATGGCCAGCGAACTGCCGCTTCTTATATCGAAAGCCAATTCAAAAAATTTGGACTGAAACCTGCCGAAGCATTGAATGGGTACCAGCAATTTTATCCTTTACACCAGGATACATTGGTTCCGGGTATTTTAAAGATCGGAACAAATGATTTTACCTATGGAACTGATTATGTGCTTTCTTCCCCAACAAAAAATGTAAAAGCCAACGAAATTATTTTTGCAGGATATGGAATAGACGATAAAAACTATTCTGATTATCAAGACAAAAATGTAAAGGGAAAAGTTGTGCTCGTTATGAGTGGAGAGCCTAAAGTAGACGGCAAATATCTCGTCAGTAATACTGATAAGCAGTCAAGATGGGGATTTGGAAGTGCGATGAAAGTCAATGCTGCCAAGGAAAAGGGCGCTGTTGCTGTGATTATGGTCAATCCTGCCTGGGAAAGTATTCCCGACAGGATGAAAACATCCTCGCTAAAAACAAATGTTTTTTATCCAAAAGAAGATGAAGGCCTTACAGTTGTAACCCTTACTAAGCCAGGTTTAGAAAAAATAGTTGGTGCAAAAGAAGCTTCAGAAATTATGACAGCGTACGATACTAAAGGGCCTTTGAATAAAATGAATATGGATAAAAAAATGGCAACAGATCTTTCTTTTCAAAAAACAACAAAGATTATTGGCGCCACAAATGTATTAGGGTACATTGAAGGAACTGATTTGAAAGATCAATACGTTTTCCTTACTGCACATTATGATCATTTGGGTAAGAAAGGAGATGTAATTTATTATGGAGCCGATGATGATGGTAGCGGAACTGTTAGTGTTTTAGAAATGGCAGAAGCATTTTCAAAAGCAAAAGCAGAAGGTCACGGACCAAGAAGAACGATTGTTTTCATGACAGTCAGCGGTGAGGAAAAGGGTCTGTGGGGATCTCAATATTATTCAGATCACCCGGTATTTCCGATGGATAAAACTTCTGTTGATTTAAATACAGATATGATTGGCCGCCTTGATCCGAACAGAACTGTGGGTGATAGCATGAATTATATATATGTAGTAGGTGATGATAAATTAAGTAGTGAATTAAAACCTATCAGCATTGCAACAAATAATAAGTACACCAAAATGGAATTGGATTATAAATTCAATGATCCTGCAGATCCGGAAAGAATTTATTTCCGTAGTGATCATTATAATTTTGCCAGGAAAGGTGTTCCAATCATTTTCTATTTTGATGGTATTCACAAAGACTACCATAAACCAACCGATACCTGGGACAAAATTAATTTTGATGTGATGGAAAAGCGTGCGCGTTTCATATTCTTAACCGGGTGGGAAATGGCCAATAGAGATGAGATGTTGAAGAGAGATATTCCTTTGGATAGTGCATCGAGGTAAGTAGTTTATTTAAAAATTTTATAAAAACGCCAGTTAAGCAAAGTTTTCGAAACATGTTTGACTGGCGGTTCTTTTAAAAAAGATAGTTTTACATCATGCCCGACGTTCAAAAAGAAATAAAATTTACAACAGCCCGCAGTGGCGGAAGCGGCGGGCAAAATGTAAATAAAGTGGAAACGATGGTGGAAGGCTGGTTTCAGGTGAGTGATTCTATTATTTTATCTGCGGAGCAAAAGGGAATTGTTTTGGAAAAATTGTCCAACAGAATCAATAATGAGGGATTCCTTTTGGTCAAAAGTCAGGTGCATAGAAGTCAGTTGAGTAATAAGGGTGAAGTAATAAAAAAGATCAACCAGTTAATCAATGAGTCATTAATTAAAAGGAAAAAACGAAAACCTACGCGGCCAACCAAAAGTTCCCAGGAAAAAAGGGTGAAAGTGAAGAAAGGCAAGGGTTTGATAAAACTCGGGAGAAAGAAAGTATCATTCTCGGATGATAGATAGTTAAATTATAAAACTTTTCTGAATAATTTCTTAGGATCGTTTTGAAATCAAAAAATAAGGTAATAAGGTTTTAGGCTTTTTTGTAATTATTTTGTACTAAGGTTTGAGGGCAATAAATCAGATAAATAAAAAACCTTATTAGATATCTAAACCCATGTAAACATTCGACCTTATTAGGCTAATTAATATTTTGATGAGCTATAAGTATCATTTCCCCCGTTTCATAGGAACATTTTTTGGGTAGAAAAAGTTTATATATTCTGCATTTCCTTCCGTAGGAACGTATTGTGCTAAATGAGCTCCTCAAAATATATTTCTCATGATATTCTATCTCAAAATCCTATAGGTCCCGATAGCCATCGGGATATAGCTTTTATTTAATTACTACTTTCTGTTTTTATATTTGAACTAAGGCAGAAATCGATTAATGAGGTCTCATAATCTCCTTGCAAAGTAGGCCAAATTACAAGGAACCTTCCTACGGAATAAACTGCTTTAATGCAACCTGTTTTCTACCCACGAAATGTTCCGATGGAATAGAAAACCTTTTTCCCGATAAATTATAGAAGGAGCATTTAAAATTGAATTAACTGCAGTATGAAATTACAGCACATTAAAATATTAATTAGCCCCTTATCAACCTATTTCCTATGTATGATTCCCATTTTAACCTTACTTATTATATTTCAAAATTGGATTTCAATTTATCCCTTTAATTTTGACGCTCTTTAAAAAATAAATTTAATTGGCAAGCAACATTAAAAAATTAGCAGGGCAAAC
>JBDTEF010000036.1:0-5671 GCA_039922615.1 Ginsengibacter sp. | reverse complement strand
CCTCCGATTTCTGGTTAGGCACCAAACGTGCAGAAATTTTCGCGGTAGCTTTTGAAGGTAAAACTGTTTTGGCGCCTTCCCCTTCGTAACCACCCCAAATGCCGTTTACTTCTAATGTAGGACGAATGCCTGTACGTTCATTGGTTGAATAGCCTTTTTCTCCCCACAATTCATTGACGCCAACTTCCTTTTTATATTCATCATCACTGTAAGGTGCACGGCCCATCAGTTCTCTTTCTTCGTCAGTCGCTACAGCGACATCATCGTAAAATCCCGGAATAGTAATGTGATTATTTTCATCATGGCAACTCGCTATCATTTGCGCCAGGATGGTGATTGGATTGGCTACTGCGCCGCCATAAGTACCACTATGCAAATCATGATCTGCGCCCGTAACTTCCACTTCAATATAGGATAATCCGCGAACGCCAATATCTAATGATGGATTTTCCATGCTCAGCATGGAGCTATCACTTATTAGGATCACATCAGCTTTCAAAAGTTCTTTCTGCTGACTTACAAATTTTCCCAGGTTTGGTGAACCAACTTCTTCTTCACCCTCTATCAAAAATTTTATGTTGGTAGTCATGGTATTTGTTTTAACCAATGTTTCCAACGCTTTCACATGCATAAAAAATTGTCCTTTATCATCTGCAGATCCGCGGGCGTAAACTTTTCCGTCTTTGATTACGGGCTCAAAAGGGCCGCTTTTCCATAATTCTAAAGGTTCAGCAGGTTGTACATCATAGTGGCCATAAACCAAAACTGTTGGTTTATTTTTGTCAATCATTTTCTCCCCATACACAACAGGGAAACCATCTGTTTCCATGATTTCCACTTTATCGGCACCTGCTGCGAGTAAACTATTTTTTACAGCTTCTGCACATTTTTGCATATCCCCAATATGCTCCTTCTTTGCACTTACCGAAGGAATGCGTAATAGTTCCATCATTTCGCTTAAAAAACGTTCTTTATTTTCTTCCTGGTATTGTTTCCATTCTTCCATAATAATTTTTATTTAGTATTTAAATGTTATACAACGAAAGTACCACATTTGGGAGGAAATAATTTGTGCAAAAATTTAACGGATTTCGTAAATTTTCACCACTATTTATTTGCCATAATTACCAATGATAGTTTATATTTGCGCCAGATTGCTTTTCAATTCATCAGCCTTTGTTTTAGTTGCATCATTTTTATATGGCGCCTCTATTACAAAGGCTGAGTCTATTTTGGGAAAGTGGTGATTCCGGGAATATTACAGGTAAAAATTTTTTAAGAAATTGATCATAGAAAGAGGTGGAAATTAACGCCATCCTATTTTTCACCATTCTTAAATTTTTCATGTAACGCCAATACCTGGGGGATTATTAAATGTTTTTCGTCATTTATAATTACATAATCACAAAGACTCATTTTTAATACATCATCCAATTGCTTGTCCATCCTGATTTTTACCTGTGCAGCCGTTATACTGTCGCGCAACATTGATCTGTGAATACGCATGGCAATTGGTGCTTGTACACCTATGACCAGGTCCAGGTTTTTTTGAGATCCGCTTTCAAATATTAATGCCGCTTCTTTTAAAATGTAGGGTGATTCTTGTGCTGACATCCAATCTTCTGCATCCTTAATAGTCGCAGGATGCACCAGAGAATTGAGCATTGATAATTTTGCACTATCATTAAAAACTTCAGCTGCCAAATAACTTTTGTTTAGTTCTTCTCCTGTATAACTTTCTTCACCAAAAGCATTTTTAATTTTTTCTTTCAGCACAACATCTTCTGACATTAATTTTTTAGCTGCCTGGTCTGCATCATAAACCGGAATATTAAGTGCCCTAAAAATTTTCGAGATGACTGATTTGCCGCTTCCAATACCGCCTGTAAGTCCAATACGTAGCATTGCTTAAAATTTTTCCTTTATTGTTTTAATGAATTATCGGTTTATTAAATAAACATTATCTCCTTAAAACAAATGTACGATGCAGGATCTCTCCAATGCATCGTACATCATCTTAATTTTTTAATTGCTTATTTAATGGGAGCAGGAGTATTTATTGTATTCAGTTTTGCACTCATTTCCATACTGACTGCGCTTTTTTCCATTTTAATGTAAGATCCGGGATTCACCTCCAGCATAAACGTACCGTCATCATTTAACCTGTTTACAGTTCCGTGTATACCAGCAATTGTAACTATTTTATCACCCTTTTGAAGTCCGGTCATAAAAGTCTTTTGTTGTTTTGCTTTTTTTGCCTGCGGACGTATCATAAATAACCAAAAAACGAGGATCATCAATCCCAAAAAGACAAATTGAAATCCGCCGCCGCCACCCTGACCCTGGCCTAACATTAAAAAAACTGTTGCTAAACTCATATTACTTGTTTTGTTTTGCTGCAAATACAGCGGTTTAAAAAAAAATTATTTACTCCTTGATTCTACCTCTCCAGTCAATAATAAAACGGGAAATGAAGGATAAGCATTAGAAACGACTGTTACTTCTTTTTGTACTTGCCCAATGCGTCCTTTACTATCAAAAACTACTTTAAGAAAACCTGTTTCTCCTGGTTTAATTGGCTGTTCAGGTTTTTCTGGTACTGTACATCCACAACTTGCATGGGCAGAGGAAATGATCAATGGAAATTTACCGGTATTTTTAAACCGGTAACTATATACCACTTTTTCGCCGTCCGTCACTTTTCCAAAATTGTATATGGAATCAATAATTTGGACAGTAGTAGTATCAGTTACAACTCCATTTCCATTTAATGCCATCATTTCACCGTTTTTATTATTATTACGGATATTACAGGAGAATAAAATGAAAGTAAGTAAAGACACGATGATTAATTTGTTCATCATTTATTTTAATTGAAGATTTTATATCGTACTGTTTTTAAAGCTTTTCTTTTGTATCCTGTTCTCAGCAATCAATTCCTTGTGAATGTTGTCCAGTATACCATTGATAAAATGTCCGCTTTGCTCGGTGCTATATTCCTTTGCCATATCTATGTATTCATTTATGGTTACTTTAGGAGGAATAGTTTCAAAATAAAGCAATTCACAAACGCCCATTTTGAGGAGTATCATATCCAATGCTGCAATTCTTTCTGAATCCCAGTTTTTTAATTTGGGTTTAATGATCTCCAGGCAATATTCATTTTTATTTAAAACGCAATCGAGAAGTTCGGTCGCAAAAGTCATCTTTTCGGTTCCAACCATATCATAGAATTCGAATTGTGCAGGTTTCTGAAAAAAGTTACTCATCAATTGAATGAGTACTTCCGCATCATCATCCCAATGGATAAAATTTTCTTCAACCTCGCTGACGAAGTCTTCATTCTCTAACATCAGATCGGAAAAGATAAACTCTACAATTTTTTTCTCTGATTTTTTATTTCTTGATTGCTCATGAATATATTCCCCGTATTCCGGGGAATTCACCAATGATAAATATGTTTTTCGAATGAGTTCATCATTGATCAAATATTTTATTTTGTATTGCTCAATTGTTTTCTTGAACGAGCTATTTTCCAGGGCAGCCCAAACAATTTCATTACCTGCGATCTTTGTATTTATATTTTTGTCTGCCTGCGATGGCAAGAGTTTACTTGCTTTTTGAAGGGCATCTTTTTCCGAATACCGTGTTACTTCAATTATAAAATAAATAAGGTAAGCAAAAAGCTGTTGTGAATGTTCCAGTTTCTTTTTCAAAATCTGCAGCGGCTCTCCCACCTTGGTTTCATTGTTCATCGATTCTACACTGTAAAGCGTCTGCATCACTTTCACTCTTATATTTCTTCGGCTTAGCATCTAAAGGAACTGATTTTTGGGCTGCGAAGATAGTTTTAATTGGCACAATTATCAAATCGGTCAATTGGATTTACATTAATTACTATTTCTTCAAAATCACTGATTGGCAATTCTATTTGGCTATTTTGTTAAAATAGGCTTTTCTTGACAATGTCATTAAGTCCAATGACCAATAATGATCACCTTGTTTGAAATAATTTTCAAAATTTCCAAACTGTTTAAAGCCGAAATGTATATATAATTTGATGGCTTTATAGTTATCAGATACCACACCAAGGCCAATGATTTCAAGTGTAATATCGGCGAAGGCTTTTTCAAGGGTAGCTTTTACAATTTGTTTTGCAATTCCCAGACCTGCATATGCAGTTAATAGGTACATCTGGCTTATGTTCCCCCTGTGTGCGATTTTTGGTTTTTCTTCGCGGGAAAAACCGCAAATTCCAATCAACTTGTTTTTATGAAAGGCACCGCACAAAAATGATTTGGAATTTTCTTGTTTTAGCACACTATTAAATTTTAATGCCTTTGAATTGACCTCATTTTCAAAAAGAGTTCCAAAGTTGTCCGGAAAGTTTCTCAGACAGTCAAGCCTGATTTCCCGATAGATATCTGCATCATTGGTAAGTAAGGATCTATAGGTAATATGCATTCAATATTTATATAAAGTTAATGACAGGTGCTTTCTACAAAAATTGCCAATAATTCGAACCGCATATTATGAAATGAAGTTAGCTATACTTCTCAATAATGTTAGTTTCCAATTCGGTAGTATGCATATAATAAAAAAGACAATCATTTTTTTTGATTGTCTTTAAAAAAAACTGCAAACCTATAAGCCGGATTCTGTTTCCCGTTCCGATTATCGGAGCGGGATAGTTATCATTTATCTTGCTGTTGCATTACTGCAACAATCTAGCTGCCTACCCATTTCGGCTCCCGATAAATCGGGAAGCAAGCGGGCCGCTTGCCTTGCAAGCAAACTGAAATATACGTGGCATTACAGCACACAAGGTTTACCCTCATCCATAATTACTTACCAATGACGTGAGCTTTTACCTCACATTTTCACCCTTATCCCGATCCATAGGAGCGGGACGGTTATTTTCTGTGGCACTTTCTTCCCGATATTAAATCGGGACCGGCAATTAACCGGTGTGTCGCCCTTCGCTGGCCGGACTTTCCTCCCTTATTATTTTTAATAAAAGCGATAACCCGGTTTGCAGTTTGCGCAAATTTAGTAAAAGATGTAGTGTTTATTGGTTGAATATTTTTGGGGTACCAGGTATCAGGTTTTAGGCATTGACAGGTATCAAAATCCTGGTAGGAGCATAATATTAAATTGATGAATTAATATTGAAAGAAAATTTCAGTAGCACCGAAACCAAAATTATGATGGTATTGATTTGCAAAGCTTTTTACTTCTTTCTTTAGCTTCAATATTTCATGAATTTCATTACGCAATTTTCCTGTACCTACTCCATGGATCACAATTAAATTAGGTTGCCGGTTCACTACAGCACTGTGATAATATTTCTCAAAATAGCTTAATTGAATAGTAAGGATTTCAAAATTATCCAAACCTTTATAATCATTCGTCAGCTTTTCAATGTGAAGATCCACAACGGATCTTGCAGGTGGCAGCTTTTCTTTTATTCTTTTTACATTATAAAATAATCCACCGGAAAAATTGTAATCGGGTACCACCTCTTCTATTTTGTCAGGATAGATATCAAAAAGATTCATTGTAAATGAGGGTTCATTTTTTAATCGCATTTCCTCAATTTTATTAAAAAGACTTTTTGCTTTAATTTTTAAATTGGCTTCGAAATGGGCAGCTTTATTTTTTTGGGCTTTCG
>JBDTEF010000035.1:0-2855 GCA_039922615.1 Ginsengibacter sp. | reverse complement strand
GATTATAAAAATCTAAAACCAGTGCCGGATTTTTTTTCCAACCCTGCGGAGTGGCAACTTCATTCAAATCGAAGCCCATCCAAAGACCATCACTATCCCGAAAAGTCTTGAGGCCGCTTTCCGCACTTACACCGGCACCGGTAAGAACTACAAGATGTTTCATAATTAAAGAAATTAATTGATCGGGAGATGGATATTTCTGAAAAAACGTATAAGAGAGTAAAATAAGCATTTATTCATTCTTGAAAATGAAAAATGTCTTTAGCCTATCCCATTAAAAATGTATATAAATATGCATTTAGACAACACTAACATTAATGCTTACCTGCTTTCTTTTCAATTTCTTCTTTGCTCGATATTTCAAAATTAAAGCCATTATTGAAAATAAATCATTCAATAAAATCATGAATAAATTCTGACAATTAATTTATTTACTGCTTCCGTAATTCCCCATTTATTTTTTTGGCAAAGAAATTATATTATCATGGCTACGTTTATATTTTTAAAACCTAAAAATGATGAAAAAATTATTTTACATGGCCATTTTGGCTATTACAATTACAGCGTGCAATAACGCTGACACCAACAAGGGTGGTGTTGTGGATAATGATACACTGATGACAACTACTATCACAACGGCAGCAACTAGTACAACTTACATGCCGGTAGATGGTGATGCTATTTAAAGGGGAGGGACATTGATGGTTTATAAAAATGGCGAAGTGAAAAAGGATTTTAAATCTGTCGTATTGAATGATGGTGAAGTAGTAACCAGGACCGGCCATTTCTTTGACAAGACAGGTGCAGCCATTGAAGATGGCTGGGACGCCACAAAACGAGGAATAAAAAAAGCGGGTGATGCAATTGGTGATGCCGCAAGATGTAAAAGATGCAGTAGGTGGTGGCAAAAAACATTAATTAGAAAAATGAATCAATAATAATAAAGTCCGGATGATTTTTTAATCCGGATAAATTATAATTAAAAAAAATAAAAAATGCTGTCCAAATCGGGTGGCATTTTTTTATATCTACACAGTGTAGAATTCAACCTTCATAGATCACCTCATTTTTGATAAATTAATTTTAATTATCATTTCAGATTTCTACTTTAATTTTGGTTATCTAAAATTGGAATTTGAATATTTTGTCTTAAAAATAAAAGGATCATCAGATATTTCCAGACTAACCATTTGCTAAATGAACAAAAAAACTGCGATTCTTTTTGGCTTTATTGCCTTAAAGTTTATCCTTCAATACATCCTCATTGATTCATCCTATGATTTGCAAAGAGACGAATATCTACATCTTGATATTGGTCAACACCTGGCGTGGGGATATCAATCGGTTCCACCTGTTACTGCGTGGATCTCACGCCTCATCTACCTTTTAGGCAATTCTATTTTTTGGATAAAATTTTTCCCCGCTCTCTTTGGCGCACTGACGATCGTAGTAGTCTGGAAAACGATTGAAGAATTAAAGGGTAATTTATTCGCATTGGTATTGGGTGCAACCTGCATATTATTTTCTGCGCTGCTTCGGTTGAATACCCTTTATCAGCCAAATTCATTGGATGTTTTATGCTGGACTGCTTTGTTCTTTTTTATCATAAAATATTTCAATAGTGATAATTCAAAATGGATTTATGTTGCCGCCCTCACTTTTGCATTTGGATTTTTAAATAAATACAATATTGCTTTTCTGTTGACCGGAATACTTCCTGCTATTTTACTAACGAAGAAGCGAAAAATATTCTTAAAAAGGGAAGTATATTATGCCTCAGCATTGGCTTTCGTATTGATTTTGCCAAATCTTTTATGGCAGTACGATAATAATTTTCCCGTGGTTCATCATATGAAAATCCTGGCAGAAACGCAATTGGTGAATGTGGACAGGATCGGTTTTTTAAAATCCCAAATGAGCTTTTTCTTTGGTTCTCTCGTGGTGATTATTGCCGGATTGTATTCATTGGGAACTTATGTTCCTTTTGAAAAATACCGATCTTTTTTATGGTCATTCTTTTTCGTACTTCTCATCTTTATCTATTTCCGGGCAAAGGATTATTATGCCATTGGACTATACCCGGTATACATTGCTTTTGGTGCCGTCTACTTGTCGCATGTGCTCGATAAAGGATGGCTTCGATACCTACGACCATTGGCCATTGGGCTACCTGTGCTTACTTTTATCCCGATGTACCAATTTGCTTTCCCTAATCGAAGCCCGGAATACATGGTAGTACATTCGTCTATGTATGAGAAACTCGGAGAACTCAGATGGGAAGATGGAAAGGAACATTTAATACCGCAGGATTATGCGGATATGCTAGGCTGGAAAGAATTAGCCCGGAAAGTAGATTCATTATTAATAACGGTTCCCAATCCCGCCCAAACAATTGTGATCTGTGATAATTACGGACAAGCGGGAGCCATAAATTATTATACAAAACAAGGAATTAAAGCAGTTTCATTTAATGCAGATTATATTAACTGGTTTGATCTTGACAAGAAATATCTTAATCTGATTCGTGTAAAAGATGATAAGAAAGATGATGATGAACTGGAAAAAACGGGTGCTTATTTTCAAAATTCGTACCTAGCGGATTCTATTACAAATAAATTTGCCAGGGAGTTTGGTGCAAAAATATTTGTTTTTACAGGAACAAAAATTAATATCAACCAACGAATAAAACAAGAAATTGAAAAAGACAAAAAAGATGATTAATTGGTGATTTTCTGATCGACAACCATACTACTTTTCTTCATCATTCGCCTGATCGACGAGGCGAATTGCTCTATTACCTCCGTGGCAGAAAATTAATAGATCGTATATACCGGAGATTTTATTTTCAGCAGGAA
>JBDTEF010000034.1:0-2562 GCA_039922615.1 Ginsengibacter sp. | reverse complement strand
GCATTGGCAGGATATAAGTCGTCATTTAAACCATCTCCGTTTGGTGTAAATCCTGTAGGTACTGCAATGTAGCAGCTCTTCAGGACTTTAATTTTCTGGGATATAGCAGATGTGCAGATTTCACTTTTTATCGTAAGTGTGATCGTATATTCTTTTTCATCGAATAGAATTGGATACTTTTGATATTGCGGATTTTGCTGTATGCTGCTGAAACCATTATCAAAATCCCAGTTCCAGGAGATGATTTTTCCAATACTTTTATCTTTAAAGACTGCGGAGTCTTCAGGACAAAGAATATTATCGGTAGCGAAATCTGCTCTCAATTCATTATCTATGTTGATAGTTTGTGTTTTAGTATCAGAACAAAATCCATTGGTTACGGTAAGTGTCACTAATTTTTTTCCATAATCTGTGAAACCGATTTTTGGATTTTGTACATCGAATTTATGTCCATCTATATCCCAAATCCACTGTTTAGATGCGTCAACGTTTTCTTTATAAAATTCAAAGGAATTTACTTTGCAATCAAATGTGCTTGTATAAATAAAACCTGCATCCACAGGGCTGTTTACGTGGAAGATTATTGATGTGTTTTCCGGTGTTTCCTGTCCGCATTCATCAATTATAGTGTTACCATCTTTGCCTTTTTTAATCACAACCTTATAATCACCTTCTACAATGACAGGGCTTAGCAATTGTAGGTAAATAGTAAAGCTTTTCCCGCTGCCACAATTTCCGCTTACACCTGTAACTGTAACAGGCGATGGACCGGTGACGATAAAATCGCTTCCATCATTCGAAAGAGAATTACAGAGGATGGCTTTTTCAAAATGCAATTCCAATTTTTGCGGCTTACAAGTGAGGGGTGAAAGATCTTTGATAAGCGTAGGTATTCCTTGTTCAATTTTCAGATCAGTAAACTTTCCTTGCGCTGTGGCAACATCGCAATTATCCAGTAGTGTATTTTGATCACTACCCTTTTTGATAGTTACCGTATAAGAACCTGGTTGTAAGGGTTTATCCAAATTTAATAATACGGTGTCCATTTGAAATCCATTCGTGCTTATCGGAGTTGCACTAATCACATTGATGCCTGGTAAAGAAATAGTGAAATCACTTCCATTTGAAGCCAGGCTGCTTCGCTTCATTTTTTTATTCAAAACTACATAAACATTCTGGCCATCACAACTTGCAAAAGCGCTTTTTAAATCCGGAACCAAAGGGTCAGCAATTACAGTACTGCTTTTTATATCTGTATTAAAATTTATAGTATATCCACTTTGGGAAACGGTGAAATGGCTTATCAGTAAAAGATAGGTATGCCCATTCTGAAGCGTTGGCATAGAACTGAAAGTGGGGAAATCAAAGCCGGCACAATTAAATAAACTGGTACCCGCTGAAGAAGCACCGGTGATCCCTTTATTCCCGGACCAGTTGCAGGCAATTACCAAGGAGCTATTTGTGTAAATTTCACCAGGATTGTGACCGGTAATATCAAATATTTGCCAGTCATAATCATCTGTCAAATCATTAGGTATGATGGAAAAAGAAAAAGGCCCTGTCTTATAACAGGTAAATTGGTACCAATAAGGATTGATGTCAGTATAGTTAGCGCCACCGCAGGGGGATGGTACTCTTTTTCCCGGACACAATGGTACTGTGGTTTGTACAAATTGGATATTACCACAAACGGGAAAGCTGGATATTGGTGTTTGACCATTATTGTTGCATTGGGGATAAGCCACAAACGAAATACAATAGAACAACGTAAATAAAGCGATCTTTTTCAAGGATAATGATTCAATTAATTAAAGATAATTTATAAGGTTTATAAAAGATTAAATAATGAGTTTAGTTTTTTGAGGAAAATTAATTCTCATTCAAGATTTGCCTCCTTAGAATGGTAATAATTTACTTAAAATTAAGATCGGTAAGGGTTATAACTGTGTTAACGGTTTATTCCAAATTCTTATCCCGAGTAGTTTTTTTATACATATATTCTAAAACAAAACAAAACACCACAATCCCCAGGGAAATAATTACCCCCTTTTCATTGTCCTTAACCTGTTGAATTAGCATGGTTAAATAAGCCAAGCCACAAGCAATGAAGCCAACCAAATGCAACCACATCTTCGATTGTAGCTCCTTGTATTTTTTGAAGCCAATATAATTAACTATACAGAAAATAAGTAAAAAGCCCGCACTCCCCGCGATGGAGATACTTTGCAGGTTAAGGATATTTACTAGGGTGATTGATAATAAAGCCGTAATAAGCAAGCCTATTGGTTTGCCCCAAAGTTGCCGGGAAAAATATTTAGGTAACTCATCTTCTTTGGCGATATCAAAATTAACCCTGCTGCTTCCCAGCACTGTTGCATTGATGGCAGAAAAGGTTGATATCATTGCTGTAATGGCCATCACAGTAAATCCAATTTGCCCGAGGATAGGTTCAGCAACTTTTGCAAGTACATAATCTTTTGCGCTTGCTATTTCTTTAAATGGCAAAGTGCCTACAGTTACAACAGCAATAAGAATGTATAGCACCACTACAAAACCTACAGC
>JBDTEF010000033.1:0-5616 GCA_039922615.1 Ginsengibacter sp. | reverse complement strand
CATGGCCACAATATTGTGAGTTTGTCTACTTTCAGGAAAACTCCCTTGCAAAAAGATTTCACATAATGGCTATCCCTTCCAATTTTTTGATCGATAGGAATGGGATATTAATCGGCCAGGATCTGTCACCCAAAGAATTAGAAATTTTAATTTCCAGGTTGTGATTGGGCATCTTATTAAATCGGTTTTTTTCAACCGGATCTGAGCTGCTAACAATGAATAGTAGTGATGCTTGAGCCATTATATGTGTTGGCAGAACTTTGTTTGTTGACAGTAGTAACAATGAACTTTTAATTTTAAATTTGGCAGAGAATTCGGGCATAAGAAGATCTAAAATCCCAGCTGTACAAAGATGTAAAAGATGTAAGCGTTCTTTGGTGCAGGAACAACCCTTCAATTTAATTATACCAACTACTATCTGATATGATCACAGCAAGAAAAATTAAAATTGCTCAATATTTATGCTTATTTCCAGGTATATTCTTAATTATTTCCGGGTTAATGATTTTAATTTTTCCAAATTCTGCAAGCATATTATTCGATATAAAAAATATTGACACGCTCAAAGAACCAATGGCATTAGCGATGGGTATAAGACAGTTTTCAATTGGTTTAATGATAACACTACTCGTTCTATCTAAACAAGTAAAGGCCCTTGGCATTATCATGTTGATTGGAGCAGTAGTTCCCGCAACTGACTTTTTTGTATTTAGGCCATTAATAGGTTGGGTTTCCGCGTTGAGACACGCAGCACCTGTGCCTTTCATTTTTGGCCTTGGTCTATATCTAATTTATCTAACTAGCAAAACAAAATCATAATAGATAATCATAAATTCGAGCCCTTCGCCAAGGTTAAACGAAAGCGTGCAACGCCAAAAAACATCTTTCAAATAACAAGCAATTATGAAACGTAAAATAATTAAGTGGGCAGGTCGACTACTTTCCCTTTTTCTCTTTTTGTTTGTGATTTTAATCACTATTGTGTTAAATCCAATCTTAACCTATGCCCATAAAACTACATTTTCCAATTTTACTATTTATCATGAAAAGCCACTCGATAAAGAATTTGAATCAATACTAAATGCAGCCATTAAACTGCTAAAAACAAGTGAAATTTATGATGCAAATTTAAAAATAGACCTTTGCTTAAACGATGGTTCAACTTATCCGAAAATTGTACAATCATTTCAAAGCCCGGCCTTTGGAATCGGTTTTTATAACAAGATTGTTATTATGGGAACCATGAATTGTACAGAAAACTACGATGCGCTTAATGGCTATAAATGGAATTTAACGCAACTTATTACTCATGAGGCCATTCATTGTTTCCAATTTAATAAATTTGGTTTTTGGAAATCCAATCCTATGGCAACATATCCGGATTGGAAGTGGGAAGGTTACAATGAATATGTTGCCAGGCAAAGTACAGACCAAACAAACTTATTTGAAAATATTGAGCGTTTAAATGCAGCCGATTCCACAGATAAAACTGAATGGGGCGTTATGTTCGCCGACAGCACTTTTGTAGGGAAGGATTATTATCGTTGGTGGATACTAATGCAGTATTGTATGGACACCAAAAAAATGACCTACCAACAAGTTCTTCAAGACACAACGCAAGAAAAAAATGTAAGACAAGAAATGTTGAATTGGTACAAGAGTCAAAAATAGCTATACGCTAAAACACAGATGCAGCTTACATCACAATGGCAATAGTTTATAGAGCCGGACTTAAAGTATAAAGAATCCCGGCCCAATAGCGTTGGCCCTGAATGAAACTGAAATCAAATGACAAATAATTCAAAAATTGAAGAACTGGCGGGTGTAAATCAGCACAATTCCTGACGCTCAAAATTAAAGATCGTTGCAAAAAATGATGGCAAATATTGAAGTCCGGGAATAATTTGTTGATTGTATTGTGTATAGAATTTAGCCGACTTGGTGTGAAGAAAAAATTTATAATCCCGATTAGCCAGCAACACGGCAAAAGGTCAAATAAGCGTTAGGGATTGCAGCGGAAATCCTTTTTCTTTAGGCGCATTGTTTTATTCCTTGCCATTCTATGTATTCTATCATTTTAAATGAACTGCCTATAGAAAAAGATTGTAGCGAAAAGCCCGGCCCTGAAGAGCTTTTCGGGGCAGAGCCGGAGGGAAACGCCCAAAGAAACTAAAATTGAAACAAGGGATATTTCCATTTTTATTTTCCTGAAGCCCGGAAAACGGATGTATTTCCAAAGCGATTTTTCACCTCGTCCATTGCTTTATATAATCCGCTTCTCTTCTTTGTATCCTGGAAAAGATTTGTTTGTACTGCCTCGTTATTTAGTTCGCTTACTTTTACGCCGAGCAATCGTACGGGAGTTCCTTTTTTATACAATTTGTGAAATAATTCCCTTGCTACCGGTATTATTTCTTCATCGGCTGAAGTGGATGTAATGCTTACCTGCTTTGAGCTTGTCGTAAAATCCGGGTACCTTATTTTAATCGCTACGCATCCCGCAGACTTCTCATCTTTTCGCAATTCAAAAGAGATCTTCTCTACCATTCTTACAATTTCAGAAAGTAAAAAATTCACATCGGTGATATTTTCATCAAAAGTATTTTCTTTGGAAATTGATTTTGCCTCGCGGTATGGATTGATAACAGAGGTGTGCATTCCCTGTGCCCTATTCCACAAATCAATTCCTTTATTACCAATCAAAATCTGCAAACGATCCGGTGTTGATTGATGAAGATGGCTGATTAATTTGATCGCATGGTAATTTAATATTTCATTGGTTTGTGCACCAACTCCCGGGATTTTATCAACAGACAATGGCGCTAAAAATTCCTTCTCTTTTCCCAAAGGAATTTGTAAAAAACCATTTGGCTTGGCTTCATTGGTGGCCATCTTTGCAATCATTTTATTTTTTCCGATGCCGAATGAAATGGGAAGTCCTGTTTCCCTGATGATCTTTTCTCTCAGATCAATCGTCCATTGTAGAGCATTGAAAAATATATCCATCCCCGAGAGATCAACATAAAATTCGTCAATAGATGCCTTCTCAAATAAAGGCGCTTTGGAAGCGATGATCTGTGTTACTATTTTTGAATACCGCGAATATTCCGGATAATTGCCGGGAATGACAATCGCCTGGGGGCAAAGCTTCATTGCTGTCTTCATTGGCATGGCTGAATGCACGCCAAATTTCCTGGCTTCATAGGTGCAGGTAGTAACAATTCCTCTTTCTTTATGACCACCCACGATCAATGGCTTTCCCTTTAGCTCCGGAGCCGTAAGCAACTCCACAGAGGCAAAAAAAGAATCAAGATCAAAGTGAGCAATCATTTGAGGAATGTTTGTAGTAAATAAAATTGTATAATGGATGTGCAGAAAACAGATCAGGCATTTCTATACAGTTCAAGAAGTCCATCGGGAATTTCCAGGAATAATTTCCGGTTTTTAGTATCCATTTTTTCTAAAGACCCTTCATGTACAGGGATGAGCGCTTCTTTATCCCCCAACATAATTTTACACAAAATCTGGTGAGGTTGTTCTATCACTTCTACCACCTCTCCTATTTCCTTCCCTTTATCAATGATCATAAATCCCAACAATGAAATAGGTGCGGCGCCTGCTGCAAATTTTTTAAAATCTTTTTCATTTAACCACACTTCTCTTTTTAATAAAATTCTTGTGGCTTCTTTGGTGTCAATTCCTTCAAAGGAAATGTACGTATCGTTCTCGTTTTTTATTTTGGCTTCCCTGATAAAATACGGCAGAAAGGCATCTTTGTTTTCTTCAATAAAAATTATTTCTAAGCCTTTTAAAGAAGATTTTTGTCCTAATGAATGCGCCAGCACCATCTCACCTTTCAATCCATGAGATGCTACCAATTTTCCAATTTTAAAATAATTTGTCATGCCACGCAAATGTATCTATTTAATTGATGAACGAATAATCCAGGCAATTATTAGCATCCCTTCAGCTTAATATTGTATTTAAATATATGCCCGGAATTTTTTATTTGCCTATAATAACTATTAGTTCTAAATTGACCACCTATAAAAAGTTACAAAAATTTATTTTATTTGGGATAGTGAAATAATTTTCTATTATTGCATTGAAGAAAAAAAGTTTTGAAATAAAAAATGAGTAAAAAAATACAATACACCGTAGAGTACCCTGTAAGATGTTCTCCGAACATTTTATACGAATTTCTTTCAACCTCATCCGGGTTGCAGGAGTGGTTTGCAGATGAAGTAAGTGATAGTGATGGAGAGTTTACATTTAGTTGGTCAGGATCTTCAGAAAGAGCAGAAGTGTTGGATAAAGAGGAAAATAAATTTATACGCTTTCACTGGGAAGATGCACCTGCAGGGGAGTTTTTTGAATTCAGTATAACTAAATCTGAAATTACCAATCAGACAATTCTGATCATTAATGATTTTGCGGAAAAAAAAGATATTACAGATCAAAGCCAGTTGTGGGAATCACAGGTGAAAGATTTGTTTCACCGGATTGGCGGCAGCTAATTTTTAAATAGTCCATTATTTCACCGAATGCTTCCTCCAGCAAATCAGGTGCTTTATCGAATTCATTTAAATTAATTTTCTGTGAAATTTTAAAATATTTATGTTGTAAAATTTCCTGGAATTCCTCAAATTTTAATTCCCCGGTCGCCAAATAACCTGGTTCATCTAAATCATGGTCCCATTCATCTTTACCTGAATGAATCCGGAAATTATGTTCTCGTAAATAAGAAAAACTTCCTGTTGGATTTCGGTTCAGCGATAGGTATTTTCCTGAAAGATGCAATGAAATACTAAAAAAATTACCCCACCAGAACAATGTGCGAATCGCGAAAATATGTTCTTTGGAAAACATGGCAGGATAATCCAAAATCCTATATGGAAGTCCTTTGTAATTTTCTCCCCTGGATATTTTGCCACCATGGTTCTTCAGACTACTATTGAAAATAAAATTTTCCTTTTCCAACCTGTTCCTGAAACCAGATTGTAACCCGCCAAATAAGTCTTCCACTTTTGTAAGGATCGACCGTTTTAAAAATAACCATTCCTTATTAGTAACCAATTCCATTTCCTGTGTTGAAAGATGTATTTTTGCGCCATTCATCATACCGGTAATTTACGCAAATAAAATACAAAATACTTCGCTTTTTACATGTTTAAAAAACTGGACAAACTAATTTTAAAGGCATTCTTCTGGCCTTTCATAGCTACGTTTTTTATCACGTTGTTTGTATTTATGATGCAGATATTGTGGAAGTATATTGATGACCTGGTGGGAAAAGGACTTGACATTGTTACCCTTACAAAATTTCTTATTTATGCCAGCGCTACACTTGTTACACTGGTAATGCCTATTTCGATCCTGCTTTCTTCAATTATGACTTTCGGTAAACTGGGAGAAAGTTTTGAATTGGTCGCCATCAAATCTTCGGGTATTTCGCTATTAAGATTTATGCGCCCATTGTTTATTGTCTCTTTATTATTTTCTGGTGTAGCATTCTTATTTGCCAATTATATTGCACCCGTCGCTAATCTGAAATTTGCTGTGATATACCATGATATTTATGAGAAAAGCCCCGCTTTTGATCTCAAGGATGGAATC
>JBDTEF010000032.1:0-14102 GCA_039922615.1 Ginsengibacter sp. | reverse complement strand
AACAAGTGAGTTTGGTGATGCCATCATAAAAAATATGTAATTCTTGTGAAATAAATGCTGGCCATTGATTGTATAAAAATTATTTCAATATCAATATGACACAGTTTTCAATAATATTGCAAAACATACAAATTTTAAAATTTAGAAAAACAACAAATGGAAAAAATTAAAGTTGCTAATCCTGTAGTGGAAATAGACGGAGATGAAATGACCCGTGTGATCTGGAAATTTATCAAAGACAAGCTGATACTGCCATATGTGGATGTGAACATAAAATATTTTGATCTTGGAATTGAACACCGTGATGATACAAACGACCAGGTAACTGTAGATGCTGCCAATGCAATAAAGGAATGTGGTGTAGGTATTAAATGTGCCACCATCACTCCTGATGAGGCAAGAGTTACAGAATTTGGCCTTAAACAGATGTGGCGAAGTCCTAACGGAACCATCAGGAATATTCTTGACGGCACTGTTTTTCGTGAACCAATTGTCATGAAAAATGTGCCAAGATTAGTGCCCAACTGGACAGCACCAATCATCATCGGGCGCCATGCATTTGCGGATCAATATAAAGCAACTGATACCGTAATCAAAGGAAAAGGAAAATTGACAATGACCTTTACACCTGAAGATGGCAGCTCACCACAGGTATTTGATGTATATGATTTCAAAGGTAATGGTGTTGCATTATCCATGTACAATACGGATGAGAGTATTGAAGGATTTGCAAGGAGCTGTTTCAATATGGCTTTGAGTAAAAAATGGCCGCTATATCTTTCTACAAAGAATACGATTCTTAAAAAATATGATGGTCGCTTCAAAGATATTTTCCAGGAGATATTTGATAAAGAATTTAAAACTCAGTTTGAAGAAATCAATATCACCTATGAACATAGGCTGATTGATGATATGGTGGCAAGCGCTTTGAAATGGCATGGTAATTTTATTTGGGCTTGCAAAAATTATGACGGTGATGTGCAGAGTGATACTGTAGCACAGGGTTTCGGGTCTTTGGGTTTAATGACTTCTGTATTAGTTACGCCTGATGGAAAAACGCTGGAAGCTGAAGCAGCACATGGTACAGTAACGCGTCATTTCCGGGAACATGAGAAAGGGAATCCCACCTCAACAAATCCCATTGCATCAATCTTCGCCTGGACAAGAGGTTTAGCATTCCGGGGGAAATTAGATAATAATGAAGAATTGATTCGATTTGCGAACACATTAGAAGAGGTTTGTATTGAAACTGTTGAAAGTGGAAAGATGACGAAAGACCTTGCTGTATGTATTCATGGAAATAAAGTAACAGCAGGAAAAGATTATTTATACACCGAACAATTCCTGGAAGCGATCAATGATAATCTTGCACAAAAATTAGGGTCTGATTCTTAATTCTTATCATTTGATTTTCAATAGATTTTAGGAACAGATTTTGTTGGAAAAGCGGGAAGGTCTATGGGACTGAAATTCGCAACCACTTTATCCGTTTCGAAAAGAGATTGCTATTAATTGTTTATCCATAAATTGGTCGGAAATAGTCCCGAAAGATTAGATCTTTAAACCAATTTTAATCAAAAATGATGATAATAATAGATTCTCGAAATGCCCAAAAGAGTAAACCTTTTAAATAAATCATGGCGAAGATTCTTGTAATAGATGATGACGTAGATATTTTATCAGTAATGGAGATATTACTTTCTATGAAAGGTTTCAATGTGGAAGTAACTGCAAAAGGAGAAAATACGTTTTCCAAAATTGAAAGTTTTAAACCAGATCTTATCTTACTCGACGTCCTTATTTCCGGGTATGATGGGAGGGTGATTTGTAAACAATTAAAATCAACTGAGGAAACAAAGTCCATCCCTGTTATTATGTTTTCGGCACATCCCGGAGCTGCAGCAACAATTGCTGATTATGGCGCGGACGATTTTATTGCAAAACCTTTTAATGTTGCGAATCTCATTGAGAAGATCAATCACCAATTAGAAATACACCAGGTAAAAGAAAACTAATTAGAATATATATAATTTGCCCGCCGTTGATTCTTTATCATTGGCGGGTTTTTTATTATCGATTAAGTGCTATTTTTTGCAAGTTCATTATATGATCCGGAAGACTTAAATAG
Source organism: Ginsengibacter sp. (assembly GCA_039922615.1). GTDB lineage: Bacteria > Bacteroidota > Bacteroidia > Chitinophagales > Chitinophagaceae > Ginsengibacter. Next base: position 11,974 of record JBDTEF010000032.1, on the reverse strand, counting down.
TTCTTCCTCTCTCAATTATAATGATATTTTTGTAAATTACCGGAATGTAATTGTAGAATATTAAAAAATATATTGAGACTAACATAAAAGAATCAAATGAAGGAATTTTTTAATCTTGCCAATAACTCTTTTAAGTTTAGGATGTATTTATTATTTAAGCTGCCCGCAGCCTTTTTCTCAGGAATAAGGATAAGGGAATTTTCATCCGAAAAATGCATTACATCTGTTCCTTTTAAATGGCTTACGCAAAATCCTTTTCGGTCTACTTATTTTGCTTCTCTTGCAATGGCGGCTGAAATGAGCACCGGAACGCTTGCATTGGGTAATATATATAAACGCAAACCGTCCGTTTCGATGCTGGTAACCAAAATGGAGGTAGCGTATTTTAAAAAAGCAACATCCATTACTTATTTTACCTGCAATGGTGGAAATGAAATTGCCAATGCTGTAAATGAAACAATTGCCACAAATAATCCCACAAATGTTTCTGTAAAATCATTGGGAAAAAATAAAGGAGGTGAAACCATAGCTGAATTTCAATTTACATGGTCTTTCAAAGCGCGAGGCTAAATCGTGAGGAAGGGAAAAATTAATTTTTATTAGAAAAAATAATAAAATCACCAGGACAAAAAATACAAATATTTATTTAAGAAGTTAGCTTTTTATTACCTTCATTCTTAAATCTCAAGAAATGAAAATAGCTTTTCATGGTGCTGCCCGCACAGTTACAGGATCAAAACATTTACTCATACTTTCCAATGGAAAGAAATATCTTTTGGATTGTGGATTGTACCAGGGCATGGGTCAGGAAACGGATCAATTGAACCGTGATTTTGGATTTAATCCCGGAGATATAGATCACATGATCCTTTCCCACGCGCACATTGACCATTGTGGGCTGATCCCAAAATTAATAAAGGACGGATATAACGGTAATGTGTATGCGACGCCTGCTACAAAAGATCTGGCGACTATTTTAATGTTGGACAGTGCAGGCATACAGGAAAATGATCTGAAATATGTGAATAAAACAAGAGCAGCACAGGGTAAATCTTACATCGCTCCTCTCTATGTTACTGCAGATGCCGAACTGGCGGCGCAAAGATTGATTACCGTTGATTATGGTATTTGGCAAACCATTGATGAGAATGTCCAATTTATGTATTTAGATGCAGGTCATATCGTTGGCAGTGCAACGGTACATTTAAAAATAATGGAAAATGGCAAAGAGACGCATCTAACGTTTTCCGGCGATGTAGGCAGATATCGTGATATGATTTTAAAATCACCGCAGGATTTCCCACAGGCTGATTATATTATTATGGAATCTACCTACGGGAATAAATTGCATGAAGAAATTACCGGAACAACGGACGCTCTACTGGATTGGATAAAAAGAACCTGTTTGGAGAAAAAAGGAAAATTGATCATTCCAGCCTTCAGCGTAGGACGTACACAGGAAATATTATATTCCCTGAATCAACTGGACAATGAAGGTCGTCTTCCTGATTTGCCATATTATGTGGATAGTCCATTAAGCATGGAAGCCACGAAAATAATGGAGGAATATACCGGAGATTACAATCCAAGAGTGCAGAAAATATTGTTATCTGACAAGGATCCATTTGATTTTAAGGGATTAAAATTTGTGAAAACGGTGGAAGAAAGTAAATCTCTAAATTACAGAAAAGATCCGATGGTTATAATCTCGGCAAGTGGAATGGCCGAAGCTGGAAGAGTAAAACATCATATCAGCAATAATATTGAAAATAGTAGAAATTCAATTTTAATGACGGGCTACTGTGAGCCGAATTCATTGGGTGGCAGATTAAAATTACATCCTAAAGAAGTGGGTATTTTTGGACAAATTCATGAAGTACATGCTGAAATAGGCGAAATAAAAAGCATGAGCGCCCATGGCGATTACAATGATCTGTGTCAATGGCTTTCTTGCCAGGATCCGAAAAAAGTAAAGAAATTATTTTTGGTGCATGGTGATTATGATGTCCAGTTAGATTTTAAAAACAGGTTGATCAGTAAAGGATTTTTAGATGTAGAAATACCTGCAAGACATACTGAGGTAGGTTTGGGATAATGATTTATAACCGCTTGGTTTTATCAATACTTTTTAAACCACTGTTCGGTTTCATCAAGGGTATTTTTAACCAGGTCCCCATTTTGCCACCAGTCATGGAAGATACCAGGATACATCATTAATTTTTCAGGAACTCCATTTTCTTCCAATTTATTATCTAATGACACCGATTGATTAGGAGCAACAATAATGTCAATGTTCCCCTGGAATAATATCGTAGGTATGGTACTTTTTGTTACATGATAAATTGGACTCGCATTTTCATAGATATTCCTCGTAGCCTCGCTAAGGGGTGCTCCCAGATAAGGGGCAATAGTAGTTGTGCCAACGATACCAAAATTCTCAGTTGCACCTGCAACAAGATCAGTAGGTGACGCCATACCGCCTGCCGCTTTTATCTGTCCGGAAGGGTTACGCGTATATGCAAAAGACAATGCCAAATGTGCGCCGGCACTGTGCCCTGTGATATACATGTTCGTGGAATTGTAAGAATACAATGATGCCTTTTCATTCAAATAATTCTGCAATAGGTTGATGTCATCTAATTGCATTTTATAATTATCATTGCTTTGTGGTGAAAGCCGATAATTAATATTGGCTACGGCAAATCCTCTTTCTTTCCATCCTTGTGCAAGAAATGAAAGTTCATTTTTATCACCTCCACTCCAACCGCCTCCATGTATCAAAATAATTATTTTTGTATCTGCATTTCTGTTACCTGGTAAATAAAGATCAAAAACATTAGCTACATTATTTCCATAGGAAATATTCTTGATAAGGGTATCTGATAGGGGAATTGCTACACCTTCTATCGGGCTATTTTTTTTACAGGAAAAGCACACAATAATGGCAATTAAATATAAATATCGGATCTTCATACAAACAGGTTTTTCTGCCTTTTTCAATTTTTTTGCTACAATTATTTACAATAGATATTTATCGAAATATTCAAAGAGATTAATCCATTTCCTTTATGTGATCGTTTTTTCTTATTCAATTAAATATGATCCGGCGGAATATTAATTATCTAAATGGTTTTAATTAAAAAATTTAAAACTTACTTTTTGGGCGTTTCTTCTGCCGGTGGTTCTTCAAGCGCAACAATCTTATTTTTTTGTATTGATTCATTTAGCTCAGATGAAAGCAAACCTGTAGAATCTCCATAATGTTTTATAAAAACCACAGAAGGCTCTTTCGCCAAAAATTCTGCGCGTAAATTTTCTTCAGATGATTTTGTCAAGTCATCAATTAATAAAACAATGGAATATTTTTGCTGATTAAAAATGGCTATCGCAGACTTGTCATCAATTGTTCCTGTGCCTTCCCAGCCGGGGTTTTCATTGATAAAACGTAATAACTTCTGCAATACAACAGGATCGCGTCCGATTCCTAAAATTTTAATTTTTGCCATAAGATTTTATTAATAGTTATCGCCTTTTTTTCTAAAGGTAATAATAGTTCTATCTCTTTACCCCTCCAAATTGTAATATGGTATTTTCCCCACTATTGAGTGTATTTAACGGGTTAATAACTTCCGACAATTGGCATTCTTCGGCCACTTCCAAATGCTTTAGGTGAAATACGGATGATCGGGCAAAACTGGTTTCTTTTATATTCATTCTTGTTCACCATCTTCAATATTCTATCTACCAGATTACCATCAAATCCTTGTGATTTTATTTCGTTACCACTTTGAGATCTTTCAATATACTGATATAATATTCGATCAAGAATTTGATAAGGGGGTAAGCTGTCAGAATCTTTTTGATCGGGTCTTAGTTCAGCAGAAGGTTCTTTATTGATGATATTGCTTGGGATGATCTCTTCCCTGATATTAATGTATTTCGCCAGTTCATATACCTGCATTTTATAACAATCTCCTAATACACTTAGCCCTCCCGCCATGTCACCATATAATGTGCCATAGCCAACGGCGAGTTCACTTTTATTAGATGTATTGAGTAAGATATAGCCGAATTTATTTGCAATCCCCATTAATAATGTTCCTCTTGTCCTGGCCTGGATATTTTCCTCCGCTACATTAAATGGTAAGTCTTTAAATGCAGGTTGTAAGGCCTTAAGAAATTCTTCATAAATACCTTTTATTGGAATGGTAGAATAGGGATTTTTAAGATGGTTACTTAATTTTTCTGCATCATTTACAGAGTGGGAAGTGGAATAAGGAGAAGGCATCAAAATAGCATGAACATTGTCCTTGCCAAGCGCAGCGCAGGCCAGGGCAATGGTTACGGCGCTGTCAATGCCACCGCTGCTTCCGATGATTGCCTGGGTAAATCCCATCTTTTGAAAATAATCTTTCAAGCCTAAAACAATCGCCCCGTAAACCTGGGAAATATTTAAATCAGGTACAAAAGCTTTTGGTTCTAACAATTCATTGCTGATTATTTCAGCAGGCTCTGTTACAGGACAGTCAAAAGTGCCATCTTCCTTTAAGGTTATAACTTTTGACTTTTCTTCAAATTGTGGAAGCTGGCAATATAAATTAGCGTCTTTGCCAAAAGCAAGTGAAGCGCCGTCAAATACAATTTCTGTCTGGCTTCCTACCGAATTACAATAAATAAGGGGAAGCTTATATTTCAATACATTTTCTTTTATCGTTGCTTTTCTATCTTCAGCATGCGTATAATCAAATGGAGAGGCAGAAATATTAATCATCAGGTGCGGTTCCTGTTGCATTAAAACATCCATTGGACAAACCCTGTAAAGCGGATTATCACCAAGATTCCATATGTCTTCGCAAATTGTAAGGGCAATTCTTTTCCCTTTAAATTCGATCACATTCCAACTATATGCTGGTTCAAAATAACGATTTTCATCAAATACGTCGTACGTGGGCAAACATGTTTTATGAACAACGCTTTTTATTTTTTTTTCGTCAAGAAAAAATGCTGAATTAAAAAGGTCTTTTCCTTCATAGGCAGGATTTCTGGCAGGTGCGCCCACTATGATTCCTATGGTATCAGCGTATTCTTTTATTTCATTGATACAGTCACCACATTGATCTATAAAATCTGTAAAATATAAAAAATCTCTTGCAGGATATCCGCAAATACTCATTTCGCTAAAAACAATGAGATCAGCGTTTTGACTTTTTGCATCTTTAACTGCCTCTATTATTTTTTGTGTATTCTTTTTAAGATTTCCAATATGATAATTTTGTTGTGCGATCACTATTTTCATTGTAGGTAAATTAGTATAGAATTATGCGTGTAATTCCATGAAACAATTAAGGGTAAAATCTTTAAATTTTTATGAAGCATCTCTCTAATAAATGACTTTGTAAATTTAGAATTAATTGGAAATAAATAATTGTAAAATGTTGTAGTCACATTTTGAAGTCATTTTATAATAATGGGAGAAATTTACCAAACTCACATCTGGTTTATTTCTAACTTTGTCCCTTGCACCTGAAGGAGGGTTATTACGTACTACATAAAATGGGAAATAAATCGGTATGATTAAGAATTGTATGACAAAAAAACTCTTTTTCCTGGGGATAGTGGTGGTATCGATGTTGTTTTCCTGTAAGGGAAAAAAAGATGTTCCAAATGTTTCCGGCATTAAAATAAATATCGAATTAAATCGTTTTGACCAGGATTTTTTTGCCATAGATACAAACCAGGTCACAGCATCAATGACTAAAATTATTGCTAAATATCCAAAATTTACTCCTGATTTTGTTTACAATATTCTAGGATTGGATTTGAATAAATTAGTAATTACCGGAACAGCTGAGCAGAAAGCACTTAATACTTTTATCCGGGATTATAAACCGATCAAGGACACGGCAGATCGCCTTTTTGGTAGTTTTGAAAAGCAGGCAGACCAAATAAAAAGCGGGCTCCAGTTTGTGAAATATTATTTTCCTAAATATCAATTGCCTAAAGCAATTATTACTTTTATCGGACCCATTGATGCAAACTTTCAAACCTCATTTGGAACGCAAGGTGATATACTTACTGCAGAAGGGTTAGGTATAGGATTACAATTGCATATGGGCAGTAAATTTTCTGCTTATACCAGTCGGGAGGGTCAGGAAATTTATCCCTATTATATGTCTGCAAACTTTGATCCGGCACATATTCCAGTGAATTGCATGCGAAATATTATTGATGACCTATTCCCTGTTAAAGCATCGGGCGATCCATTAATTGAACAGATGGTTCAAAGTGGCAAACGGCTTTTCCTGCTGATTAAATTTTTACCCTATACAGACGAAAATATTTGTTTAGGATATACTGAAAAGCAATTGAAAGAATCCTACAATCATGAAGCCTTAATTTGGCAATTCTTTATGACCAATGATCTCTTAAACAATTCAGATCAGAATATTATTAAAAATTATATTGGCGAAAGTCCGCATACGGCCGAATTAGGTGATGGTGCACCGGGAAATCTTGGCGCTTTTACAGGATTGCAAATAGTTAAAAAATTTATGAATAAATTTCCTGAAACTACCTTGGATGATTTAATGAAGATGGCTCCCAGGGAAGTTTACAGGCAGGCGAAATACAAACCGAAAAGTTAGTTTAATTTAAACGGAACAATCATTTCAAATGTAGGAATATTGATGCTGAAAGACTTTTTGTTGTGACAATTTTGCATAAAATATTTTCCATTCATTTTTCCCATCTCACTTCTCAAATCGCAAGCACTTACATACTGGTATTTCGTTGATGGATCAATGATTGGTTGTTCTCCTACAACACCTTCCCCCTCTACCTCACGACTATCCGCATTACTGTCAAAAATATACCAGTGCCTTCTTAATAATTGAATAGGAAAGGCATTATTATTTTCCAGTGTAATTCGGTAGGTAAATAAAAACTGTTCATTTACCGGGTTGCTGTGTTCGGGCTGGTAAAAAGTTTCGACACTTATGGTAACACCTTCAGAAATTGCAGTAATCATATCTTTGAAGCTTAACCCTAAAGTTATAATAATCAAATGAAGTGAGCAAATGATGTGGAGAAACGTAAGGATGGAAGATGGATGAACGGTATTTTACTTAATGTATTATACCTCTATCCAGGTTTAATTATTTGATTGAATCAGGATAGATTTATATTATTATTTTAATTTCTTACTTATAATTCTTGCATAATCTAGCAGAAGCAATTGGCTTACTTACGTTCAATGGTTACAAATAATCTTAAACTTTCTTCGTCTTTTTATAATTCTTCTTAATCAACCATTGAAGTACTTTATCCCGATGATCACCCTGGATGATGATCTCATTATCTTTTGCAGATCCTCCGCTTCCACAAAAAGTCTTTAATTGTTTGGCTAAATTTTCTACTTCATCGTCAGCCATTTGAAACCCATAAATGATAGTAACCACTTTTCCGCCACGATGTTTTTTATCGAGGATTATTTTTAAGGGCTGTTGATCATTTGGCAAAGCGACTGAATTATCCTCATCTTCATCATTTTTGAAATCTGAAGAGGTTGAATACACGATACCGCCTGAAGTATTGTTGTTTTTCTTTGCCATCCTTAATGTAATAGAGCTTTCAGACTTAAATCCAGGCTTTTCGCCTGGTGAATAATGGCACCGCTTGAAATGAAATCTACACCAGTGGCTGCATACGCCTCAATATTCTCAAGTGTAATGCCACCGCTGGCTTCAGTAATGAATCGCCCGTTAATTATTTCTAAGGCCTCTGTAATTTTCTCCGGGGTAAAATTGTCGAGCATTATCCTGTCTGCTTTTCCTGAATGGACTACTTTTCTGACATCTGCAATATTCCTTGTTTCAATCTCTATTTTTAGACCAGGTTTGAATTCTTTTACATACGCAGCCGCCTTATCGAGTGCTTTTTCTATACCACCGCAATAGTCTATGTGATTGTCCTTCAGCATAATCATATCATACAAGCCAAACCTATGATTTACGCCGCCGCCAATGGTAACTGCTTCTTTTTCTAATAGTCTGAAATTAGGTGTGGTTTTTCTTGTATCCAGTAATTTGGTTTTATACCCGGTTAACTTCTTAGTGTATTGCCTCGTCAAGGTTGCAATACCGCTCATTCTCTGCATGCAATTAAGAACCAATCTTTCGCAAGTTAAAATCGTGTAAACTTTTGCTTCAACTTCAAATGCTATTTCGCCAAAATACATTTTTTCCCCATCCTTTTTCAGCACACGAAAATGAGAGGACGGGTCAGCATAGGCAAAGATCCATTTAGCTACTTCTACACCAGCCAGGATACCTTCATTTTTTATTTTCAGAACTGCCCGACCTTTTGCTGTTTTACCGATACAGGACAAAGTAGAGTGATCACCATCCTGGATATCTTCTTCTAGAGCATTTTTTACGATAATGGTCAGCTTTCTGTAATAATCTTTATCGTGGATCATATAGGCAAATGTATAAGAAAATCAAATAGCAGTAAAATGGTAATGAAACAGGTTGGAAATAAATTTAAAAAAATTCAAGCCTTATTTTTCAAAACGGAGCTCCTGGATAAAGAGTTTATCACCTTTTTGTTTTAAATAAACTGTTGTTCTGAATTTGCCATTCGCTGTGATGAGGTTACCTATAAAATATTGAGAGCCTGCTGTTTCACTTTGGTGAATAATAGTCAAATCTTTTACAGGATTAATACTAAAAAAGTTACGCAAAACAAGTTCAGCCTGGCTTTTACTATAGGAATTACTTTTGTCAGGAAGATTAATCTCAACAATTTTATCAAAGTAGGTTGATAATTCAGTAGCATCTCCGGATTTGATGGCATTAATGATTGATGTCTGAGAAATCGCTGAAAATGATGTCATGATCAGTGATATCGCTAAAGTCAATAATATATTTTTCATGATTTGTATTTTGCGATTGTATGCAGTAAGTAATAGGTTTTAGGTTGTAGGTTTGTGCCTTTTACGTTGGCCATTTTGTTGAATTCTACTGTAATTAAAAATAGGAATTAAATATCTTTAATTGACAGCTAAATATTTTTTTAATTATAAACATTTTCTCCTAAATTTTTAATAATTATGTGCGAGCTTCAATGACCTACAACCTAATAGCTATAACCTATCTCCATTTTGCCAAAAACATGCCAAAGCATAAAAAACTATCTTAAAAAGGAAACAGGTCGAAGAGAAAATGATTAATTTTGAAGATGGCAAATAAAAAAATGATGTTGATTATCATGGATGGCTGGGGACTTGGAAAGGCAAAAATGAGTGATGCTATTCAAAGTGCACAAACTCCATTTGTAAGTTCTCTTTATGATAAATACCCACATAGTACTTTGGTTACTTGTGGAAAAGCGGTAGGGCTTCCTGAAGGACAGATGGGAAATAGTGAAGTGGGCCATTTAAATCTTGGCGCAGGTCGTATTGTTTACCAGGAATTGGAAAGAATAAATGTAGCGATAGAAAATGGTGAACTTTCCCAAAATCCAACACTTCAGGCGAGCATACGATATGCCAAAGAAAATAAGAGACCGCTTCATTTAATGGGCCTCGTAAGCAATGGTGGCGTGCATTCTCACATTGAACATTTAAAAGCGCTTACTACTATTTGCAAGAATGCAGGATTGGAAAATGTTTATATACATGCCTTCACAGACGGACGTGATACAGATCCAAAAAGTGGTATTGGTTTTTTAAAAGATTTACAGCAACATCTCGATAAAACTGTCGGGAAAATTTCTACAATTACAGGCAGGTATTATGCTATGGACCGCGATAAAAGATGGGAGAGAATAAAATTTGCCTATGATGCACTAGTGACCCGGACAGGTGAAATGTCTGATGACATATTTGCATCCATTCAGCATTCCTACGAGCAGGGAATTACTGATGAATTTCTTAAGCCAATAATTAATGAGGCCACACCTGGCGGAGAAATGAAAGATGGCGATGCAGTGATATGTTTTAATTTCCGTACTGACAGATGCCGGGAAATAACTGAAGTGCTTACCCAGACTGCTTATCATGAGTATGGAATGACACCATTGAATTTGGATTATACCACTATGACATTATATGATCATCAGTTTAAAAATATACACGTTATATTTTTAAAAGATGATTTGAAAAACACCTTGGGTGAAGTGTTAGCCAATAACCATCGTGCGCAAATTAGAATTGCCGAAACTGAAAAATATCCTCATGTCACCTTCTTTTTTAGTGGCGGTCGTGAAATACCATTTGAAGGCGAGAAACGCATCATGATTCCTTCCCCAAAAGTAGCTACCTATGACCTTCAACCGCAGATGAGTGCCTTTGGCGTCACGGAAGCTTTACTGCCTGAGATAAAAAAACAATCTGCAGATTTTATTTGTTTAAATTTCGCTAATGCGGATATGGTTGGGCATACAGGTATTTGGGAAGCAGTAATTAAAGCGGTTGAAACGGTGGATGAATGCGTCGGTAGGGTCGTGAATTGTGCACTTGAAAATGGATACGGAATTTTTCTTACTGCTGACCATGGCAATGCCGATTTTATGGTAAATGCAGATGGAAGCCCGAATACAGCTCATACTAAAAACCTTGTTCCTTATTTTATTATTGATAATGAATGGAAAGGGGAATTAAAGCCCGGAAAATTAGGAGATGTGGCACCTACTATACTAACATTGATGAACCTCCCAATACCAAAAGAAATGACAGGGGAAATACTGATCAACCATTGATCTTTTAAAAATTGATTGCTTCCCGCTAAAACTGATTTGTCAATTCCAATATGCAAAACACAAGTAGCTTCACAAAATTGAAAATGTAACCAGGGAATTTTTTCTTCCGTGATTGAAAGTGGTAGTGATCAAATAAAATTATCTCATGAAAAAGGCATTATCCATATTTGGTGTTCTACTGATCGTGGCATTTATTTTTATCCAATTTATGAGACCTTCCCCAAATGCTTTCCCCATAACGGTTGCCGATAATATTACTTCCAAATATTTTGTCTCTGATGAAGTACAGAATATTTTAAAAATATCTTGTAATGATTGTCATAGTAATAAGACAATTTATCCCTGGTATTCAAAAGTGCAGCCGATTGCCTGGTTTTTGGATGATCATATAACGGATGGTAAACGTCATTTGAACTTTGATGAATTTGCCACTTATTCCCTAAGTAAACAATATAACAGGTTTAAAAAAATAAGTCAAATGGTGCATGATGGGGAAATGCCCATTTACTCTTACACACTTATACACTGGAATGCAAAATTGGATAATGGGCAAAGAACAATCATTGAAAACTGGGCTTCGGATGGAATAAATCAGTTAGAAAAATTGTATCCGTTTGACAGCTTACATGTTAAAAATGTATTTTAATTGGTTAAGGTTTTGTTTTCGGTTTATTTATTTCTAATCGGGTTGGCATGTCAGTAAATACCAGGCTGATTGCCTCTCTTATTTTTTCATATTTGATTCGCAAAGCTCAAATGACTTGTATTATATTTAATATTCAAAAAAAAATAGAATATTTCAATAATTAAAGCAGCTATTGGTGAATAAAATTGTCTTATCTTAGTAGGGTTAAACAAAGCAATATGACAGAAGAGATTATGCTTAATGGCTGTCTTGAAAACCTTGCAGTTGCGCAGGAGGAGTTGTACAACCGATTCAGCCCGCGCATGTTAGGTGTATGTTATCGCTATGCTAAGAATCGTGAGGATGCAGAGGATATGCTTCAGGAAGGATTTATAAAAGTGTTTTCGCAAATACACCAATTTAGAAATGACGGGGTATTTGAAGGATGGGTAAGGAGAATTATTGTACATACTTGTATCAATGTATTGAAAAAGAATAAAAAATTTGCTGATAGCGTGGATATTACAAATGCCTCCGGAAAGTATTTGAATGAACATAATATCCCTTCGATTATGCAGGCAAAAGAAGTGG
>JBDTEF010000031.1:0-4545 GCA_039922615.1 Ginsengibacter sp. | reverse complement strand
AATATTAAGGTAGTGAGAGGTCTTAAATATTTTAATTCATACAATGAATGTAAAGTCAGCGTACAAAGAATTGAGAATTGAGTTTTGAAAAAGTTGCTTTGCACAAAATATTATTTCAGTTTCTTCGGTTTATTTTAGGTTATCTGTATTATTTTATTTTAACTTGTGTAAATCATCGATAATGAACTATTTTTTTAAATTTTAAAACTTTTTTTATGATACTCTGGATTGTTCTTGGTATAATCGTTTTATTGGTGCTATGGATTATTAGCATGTACAATAGTTTGGTAAAATTGAAAATAAAAGTGGATAATAGCTGGAGCGATATCCGCGTTTTTCTAAAGAAACGATATGACCTGATACCCAACTTAGTCAATACCGTTAAGGGATATGCAACACATGAAAGAGAAACTTTTGAAAAAGTAACCGCAGCCAGGAATGCAGCAACTGCTATTGCTCCTGGGGATGTAGAAGGAGCAGCCAAAGCCAACGAAGTTTTGGGCGGAGCATTAAGAGGACTTTTGGCCATTTCCGAAAATTACCCGGAGTTAAAAGCCAATCAAAACTTTATTGAATTGCAAAATGCACTCCAGGCTATTGAAGGAGATCTTGCAAATGCACGCAGGTATTACAATGCAACGGTGAGGGATTATAATACAGCTATTCAACAATTTCCAGGGGTTATTATTGCAAATATGTCAGGATTCAAAGCGCATGAATTTTTTGAGCTGGATAATGCACAAGAAGCACAAAATGTTGAAGTAAAGTTTTAATTATTTCTGATGAAAAAAATTATTGGTTGCCTTTTCTTTCTCTTTTTTATTCAATATGTAAAAGCGCAGGAATCCTTTACCATTAAGCATTACAATATTGATCTGAAAGTAAATAAAGATGCCTCACTTGATTTTATAGAAACCATTGATGCGCATTTTACTCAATCGCGACATGGTATCATCAGAAGTATACAGTTCAAATATCCAATGCAGAAATTGCGGGAAGGTATTGACCAGGCAGAAAGGCAATTGAGCGGTAAAAATTATACCAAAATCATTGTTGAAAACATACAAGTAGCAGGTTTCGAATCCAGTGTGGAGAATAATGGCGATTTTAAAAATATTAAAATTGGCTCTGCAAATAAATATGTAGATGGCGATCAGCAATATGTGATTAAATACCGTGTTTTAAATGCTATTAATTTTTTTAAAGATCATTCCGAACTTTATTTTAACCTGATCGGAAATCAATGGGCTACTTCAATCGATTCTTTTGATTTTAGGATAGAATTGCCGGAAGCGCTTCAGTCAAAACCTGTTTATTTTGTGGCCACAGGGTTAATGGGGTCAAAAGATAATAATTCAATTTCCAACTGGTCAGAAAACAAAATTTTTTCAGGACATAGTAATGCCTCTTTGCAGGCTTATGAAGGACTCACAGTTGGTATCAATTTCCCGCAGAATTATCTAATACAACAGAATTATACTTTCCGAAATATGGGATGGTTGTTCATTCCTCTTCTTGTCTTTGTAATAATGTACATGGTTTGGAAAAAATGGGGAAAGGATGATAAGATAACAGTGCAGACAGAATTTTATCCTCCGGAAAATATAAGCCCTGGCGTTTCAGGTTATATTATTGATGATAAGCTTGATCAGCGCGATCTGACTGCCCTTGTTCCTTATTGGGGTGCAGGTGGCTATTTAAGGGTGAATGAACTTCAAAAAAGTTCCTTACTTGGATTATTAAAAAGCGAGGATTATGAGTTTATAAAATTGAAAGATCTTCCAGATGAATCTCCTGAATTTGAAAAAACTTTCTTTAATGGAATTTTTAAAACGGGTGATAACGTTGCATTGAGCGAACTAAAGAATGTGCTCTATACCACCATGGCGAAAGCAAGATTACAGTTGGAATCCGAGATTAAAAAAGAAGATTATTACGTGATATATTCAAGAGGGATGGGTTGTATTTTCTTTTTTCTCGGCTTTGCTATGGTCGCTTTAGGAATTTTCACAATAGTTGGTGATATCGATGAGAAATTATGGAAGGGAGTCGCATTTATTTTGAGTGGTATCATCCTTGTTGCATTTGGGATTCCCATGACAAAGAAAACAAAAAAAGGGAATGAATTGTACCAAAAATTGTTGGGTTTTAAAGAATTTATAAAATCTGTGGAAAAAGATAGATTGAAGGAATTTCTGACACAAGACAAAAATTACTTCGACAAAATATTGCCATACGCAATCGTGTTTGATATGGCAGATAAATGGAAGGATAAATTAAAAGGGCTGGATATTCCACCACCTACCTGGTATTCCGGTAATTATGGAGGAGGTAACTTTAATACAGCTATTTTTATGAATAGTCTTAATCATTCTATGAACCAGATGTCGCAAAATTTTAATAGTTCTCCGCAAAGCAGTGGCAGCAGTGGCGGCAGTTTTGGTGGGGGTGGCTCTTCTGGCGGAGGTTTTGGCGGTGGGGGAGGAAGTAGCTGGTAAGAATGATGAATGATAAGTTATGAATGATGAATGTTGCAAATGCTAATCGAGATTTAAATTTTTAAATGAATGTTCAATGCTCTTCATTGAGTTTTAAAGAAATTCAATTTATTAAAAATTTGAAGGTCAAATCTATAGAATAATCATTACTCCTGTAAAAGACCGAAAAAAGGCATAGAATTTTATTTGCAACTTGGATTCCAGGTTATTTTGGAAGAGGCTGATCCACATGGTGAAGCATGGATACAAATGAGTTTGTCAAATGCAGGTGCAACTATTTCATTGGCAGGTTTTCAAGCATCATTTGTGAAAAAATAATATTGAAACTGGTATTTGAAACCTACAGGCAAGAACTATTGAAGTAGGAAATATTAACAATATACCCTGGGTAAATTTGACTGGTTAAAAGATCATTTAAGTATTTGGCAACTGTAATACGCCATGCTATTAGTTCCCAGGGATAATAATGTAACGAAATTCAAGAAGAATAAGCGTGTTATTTTTGATGAAGACACAAACTATTTCCATCAAGAATCAATATTATCGAACTGGATTAAAGTAGTTAATAATTTTTTTTATAATCGTTTAAGAAGTTGATTTTAAAAGAAGTTTTGAAAATTGCTTTTGTGATACAACATTCACCAAAAAGCTATTTTTTATCATAGAATAAATTCGATCTTTCTGCCATATCACTAATTAAATATTTATGTAAAAATGTTTTTTGATCTTCTATTTTTTGTGCTATCCGCTCAATTCTAATTCGCTCACTTTGTGTATCCAAAACCAGTTTCGCTTCAGATTTATCGATATCATCTAATTTTTTTAGGGCAGTGACTATCCCTTCATTTAACCCTTCGATCATCTCTTTTAAATTGCGGTCCGGTTCTAATGGCAAAAATCTATTATTGCGATACGCTATAAATCGATTAAGCTTGTTGGTCACCGCATTCAAATCTTCGACTGCTGAATTGTACAATTCTGTTTCCTTTTCCTGGTGAGCTATTTCTATATTCATTTTTATAACGTCATAGTTTAATTTTATCCGCTCATTGTAAATTCCAAAACGCTCAATTCTTGAAGCAGCGGATTGTAATTTCTGTAAACTATCCATTCCAAGAAATACAATAATAGAATCAGGGAAACTAAAGAAATCTGTTCTCATCGTGTAATTCGCATTTCCACTGAATTGTGGATGAGAAATGGGATATGTTAGTAATTGCCAAAGAGGATCAAAAGGCATGTGCGATACAATAAAATGCTGGGGACTTTCCATGAAATAATTAAAATTAGAGCCTCTTCCAAGATCCCAAGTTGGGTCAAATAAATACCAATGATTATTGATAGAAGATGCGCACCAGCTATGTCCTGCCTTATCAACCATTCCATTTTGTTTGGTATATCCGCTAATGACTACCGAAGAAATTCCCGATTTTAAGCAGATATCATTAAATATGGCAGAGATATTATCGCAGACTCCTTTTCTTCTTTCAAATGCGACGTTGATTTTTGCCGTGGGATCAGGACCCGCATTCATAGCAAAAGTATTTGATGCATCATACCTGAAATTAGAAGTAACCCAATAATAAATACCTAGGATCTTATCGTTGTCATTTTGGTATTTGTGAATGATATATTGGGCAACTTCGCTTGTAGAATTGAATGAATTATTTGGCTGGGCCAAAATAGGTTTGCCCATAAAAATTAGCCCTAAAAATAAAAGCCATTTCATAATATCTAAATTAGAATATTCCTGCCAGAATCATTACAGGTTAAAAAAAATTGGCCATTATATGCTACTTTTTAACTTTAGTAACAATGCTGATTTTTCCACTAAAATAATCCAAACCAAAAAAACAATGGATTTTGCCATTAATTGATACCAATAAGATATAAACTGAAAAATGAAAAGTTTGAAATTGTTTTTCCTAATTTTAGACCTAAATAACCTGTTTATATTTTGGCCAATTATATTTTATCAAAAGAGATTGCTTATAGAAAATTACAACGAATGGCCTATGAAGTAGTAGAAAGAAATATAGATGAAAAG
>JBDTEF010000030.1:0-5827 GCA_039922615.1 Ginsengibacter sp. | reverse complement strand
GGTTTAATTGTAACTTAGTTACAACTTATTGCTATGGCTCAACACAATCAAACGGGAATCATCGGGGAAAAATTAGCGGAAGAATATCTATTAAAGAAAGGGTTTGTCATTCTTCATAAGAATTGGCGATTCAGTCATTGGGAGGTAGATATTATTGCATCGCAAAATAATTTTCTTCATTTCATAGAAGTTAAAACGAGAAGAACCAAAACCTATGGTTTGCCGGAAGAGGACGTAACAAGAAAAAAGATTGAAAATCTTATTTATGCCTCTGAGGAATACACCTTCCAAAATCCACAGTGGACAAAAATTCAATTCGATATTCTGTCAATCAATTTAAATAAACGATTACCAACAGCGTATTTTTTTATTGAGGATGTGTATGTGGTATAGTAATTAAGCATGAATATTTTACAAATACTATACCTCACCATTAATAAAGAACAGTGTAATATAAAGAAGGAAATTTGCTGTGATCCATTAGCTATCCCTGAATCTGGCACCTATCTTACATAAGCATCATTCGTTGCATTATCAGGTCTCTCCTCCATTTCTGATGACATAGATGCGCCCAAATATTCCCGGTTCATCCTGGCTATATTCTCCACAGAAATTCCCTTCGGACATTCAGCTTCACAATTGTAAATATTACCGCAATTTCCAAAACCTTCTTTATCCATCTGCCCCACCATATTAATTACACGCATTTTCTTTTCCGGTTGTCCCTGTGGTAAAAGTGCCAGTTGAGAAACTTTTGCACTTACAAAAAGCATGGCTGATCCATTAGGACAAGCAGCTACGCAAGCTCCACAACCAATACAGGCTGCAGCATCAAAAGCTTCTTCAGATTTATTTCTATTGACGGGAATTGCGTTTGCATCTGCACCATTACCTGTGTTTACAGAAATGTAACCTCCTGCTTCAATGATCCGGTCAAAAGCCCTTCTATCAACCATCAAATCTTTTATTACCGGGAAAGCTGCAGACCGCCATGGTTCTACCACAATAGTATCTCCATCTCTGTAGGCACGCATATGTAACTGGCAAGCCGTATTTTTTTGCCATGGTCCATGTGCTCTTCCATTTATGTACATACTGCAGGAACCACAGATTCCTTCCCGGCAATCATGATCAAAAGTGATGGGCTCTTTGTCCTCTTTCACTAATCTTTCATTCAATACATCAAACATTTCGAGAAATGACATTTCAGAAGAAATATCTTTTACATCAAAAGTTTCAAAATGTCCCTTTGTTGCGGAATTCTTTTGACGCCACACTTTCAGGGTAAGATTCATATTATAGTGTTCCATGATTAAAATTTTTCAATAAATTTAATTGTTCATTTCCTTCAATTACTTGTAACTCCTCTCGCTCGGTTGTGTCAATTCAAATGTGAGTTGTTCCTTGTGTAAAATCTCCTCTTGCGGGGTAAATTCCCATGCAGCCACATAACTAAACTCATCATCTATTCTTTTAGCTTCTCCATCAGCAGTCTGGCTTTCTTCTCTGAAATGACCACCACAACTTTCTTTTCTATTTAACGCATCGATGCAAAGTAGTTCGCCTAGTTCTAAAAAATCTGCTACTCTTCCTGCTTTATCCAGTTCAGAATTCATTTCCTTCACTTCACCCGGTACCCTAACATTTTGCCAGAATTCATTTCTCAAGGCACGTATTTCTTGTATTGCTTCTGTAAGTCCTTGTGCATTTCGGGCCATTCCACACTTTTCCCACATAATGTGTCCTAATCTTTTATGAAAACTCTCAACTGATTGTGTTCCCTTTACACTCATCAATTTTTCAATCCTTGCTCTCACTTCATTTTCAGCTTGTTCAAATGCAGGATCCGTAGTGGGTATAGCTTTTACACGAATTTCGTTTGACATATAATTCCCAATCGTATATGGAATTACAAAATACCCATCAGCCAGGCCCTGCATTAATGCAGAAGCGCCTAACCTGTTGGCACCATGGTCACTAAAATTTGCTTCGCCAAGACAATACAAACCTGGTACAGTTGTCATCAATTCATAATCAACCCAAAGCCCGCCCATCGTATAGTGAACCGCAGGATATATACGCATGGGTACTTCATAGGGATTTTCACCAGTTATCTTTTCATACATTTCGAAAAGATTGCCGTATTTCTCTTTGATCACTTCCTTTCCCAGTTGAGTTACCGATTCACCATCTTCAGAGATGCCTTTTTTATGGGCCTGAGTTTTACCATACCGCTGAATGGCATCAGCAAAGTCAAGGTATACTGCCATTTTTGTAGTGCCGACGCCATATCCGGCATCACACCTTTCCTTAGCAGCACGTGACGTAACATCGCGTGGGCCCAGGTTTCCGAAGGCTGGATATCTTCTTTCCAAATAATAATCACGTTCTTCTTCAGGAATATCTATGGCTCTTCTTTTATCATCTTTAGCTTTAGGCACCCAAATTCTACCATCATTTCTCAAACTTTCACTCATCAAGGTCAGTTTGGATTGATGATCGCCGGTTACCGGTATACAGGTTGGATGTATCTGCGTGTAACATGGATTGGCAAAATAAGCACCTTTTTTGTGTGATTTCCATGCAGCAGTTACATTGCTTCCCATTGCATTGGTACTTAGGTAAAATACATTTCCATAGCCTCCGGTACATATTAAAACAGCATGGCCAAAATATCTTTCTAATTCCCCGGTGACTAAATTTCGGGCAATAATGCCACGTGCCTTACCCTCAATTGTAACTACATCTAACATTTCATGGCGGGAATACATCGTAACATTTCCCAGGGCTACCTGGCGTTCCAATGCACTGTAGGCGCCTAATAATAATTGCTGACCTGTTTGTCCTGCAGCATAGAACGTACGCTGCACCTGCGTTCCACCAAAAGACCTGTTTGCCAGCAATCCGCCATATTCTCTTGCAAAAGGTACTCCCTGTGCCACACATTGATCAATTATATTACTGCTTACTTCTGCCAGGCGATAAGTATTTGCTTCCCGGGAGCGAAAATCACCCCCTTTTTCTGTTTCATAAAAAAGACGAAAAACCGAGTCACCATCATTCTGATAATTCTTGGCAGCATTGATACCACCTTGCGCTGCAATTGAATGGGCACGTCGTGGGCTATCCTGGAAACAGAATGATTTTACTTTATACCCTAATTCTCCTAAGGTTGCCGCTGCAGAAGCGCCTGCAAGACCAGTACCTACTACAATAACTTCCAGGTTTCTTCTATTGGCCGGACTTACCAATTTTGCATGATCCTTATAATTCGTCCATTTTTTGTCCATGTCACCTTCAGGAATTTTTGCTTCGAATGCCATATATTTTTATTGAAAATTTTTGAAAATTAAAAGTTCATTGAGGATAGTGAATTCAATTTACTGAAGCCAGCGGAGCATAAAAGCCAATGGCATTGATGCAAACAGAAGGCAAATTACTATCGAATAAAAAAAGCCTATTCCTCTTATAATTCCTATCCATCTCCTGTTATTGATGCCAAAAGTTTGAAATGCACTTTGAAAACCATGCAATAAATGGAAGAGTAAGGAAGCCAAACCTATCATGTATAATGTAAACCAGACAGGATTGGTGAAAACTTCTTTCATTGACTGGTACAGATCTACTTCAGGTCCGTTGAAATAAAGTTCATGCTTGGTACTGCCCCAAAACTGGTATAAATGCATTACCAGGAACAAAAGAATAAATGTACCCAGCCAACCCATTAGGCGGGCATACCATTTAATCTCTTTTGGATATTTCTGCATACTATAGCTGATCTTCCTGGCAGCCCTGTTTTGTCTCCATAATAAAAGACCTTGAATCGCATGTAAAATAAATGCTACAAAAAGGCCTACTTCAAGAAAACGCACTATATAATTGTGCAGCATAAAATGGGCAACAGGATTAAAAGTAGCGCCTGCATCATTATAAAAAATTGTGGCATTAATTGATGCATGAACGATCAAAAAGGTAATGAGAAAGAACCCCGTCAATCCCATTAAATATTTCTTTCCAATTGAAGAAGTGAACATTTGTTTCCAGGTCATAAATCAAAAGATTAAAAAATTTCAGTTGTTGCAAAGGTAACACACGAATTCCGAATTTTTAAATTTCAGCAGAGGTTTTGCGACTATTTTCTTACTATTAATGCATTATAAAACAATCATTTGCCCGAAACAGAAAAAGGGTAATCATTTTCATCGGTACCTCTCCCCTTATTTGGTGTTGGTGACATTTTAAAATCAATTTTACCGCCTTTTAATAATTCAAAATGATTAAAATAATTTTTAGAATATGCCTTTCCGTTAAACGTAGCTGACTGAATATATTTATTGTCTTCGCCATTTGCTTCTGCATTTATTTCCAGTGTTTTTCCTGATTCAAATTGAATTTTGGCATGCTTAAAAAGCGGTGCTCCAATGGCATATTGCGTGCTAACCGGTGTAACGGGATAAAAACCTAAAGCAGAAAATACATACCAGGCAGAAGTCTGGCCGTTGTCTTCATCACCACAATATCCATCTGGTGTAGGTTTATATAATCTATTCATTGTCTCTCTTGCCCAATATTGGGTTTTCCATGGTTCGCCGGCATAATCATATAAATAAATCATGTGTTGTACCGGCTGATTGCCATGGGCATATTGACCCATATTGGCAACCTGCATTTCCCTGATCTCATGAATTACTTCGCCATAATAACTTTCATCATAAACAGGAGGTAAGATGAACACAGAATCCAACATTTGGACAAACATTTTATTTCCTCCCATTAATTTCTTCAATCCTGCAATATCATGAAAAACTGACCAGCTGTAATGCCAGCTGTTTCCTTCGGTAAAAGCATCTCCCCATTTAAACGGATTAAATGGAGTTTGAAAATTGCCATCTTTATTTTTACCCCGCATTAATAAATGGGTAGGATCAAATAAATTTTTATAATTCATCGAACGCTTTTTGTAAATGGCAATTTCAGATTCGGGCTTATTCAATGCTTTTCCTAATTCATAAATGCAATAATCGTCATAGGCATATTCCAATGTACGCGCTGCATTTTCATTGATACCTACGTCGTAAGGGACATATCCAAGTTCATTATAGTATTTCACTCCTTTTCTACCAACTGCATCCATCGGACCTTCATTGTTGGCACCATGAATCAACGCCTGGTAAAGCGTTTCAACATCATAACCTTTGATTCCTTTTAAATACGCCTCTGCCACTATTGAGGCAGAATTATTCCCTACCATCACATTTCTAAATCCGGGTGCTGACCATTCTGGTAAGAATCCTCCTTCTTTGAAATCATTTATCAAACCTTCCTGCATTTCTTTAGCGATAGATGGATACACCAAATTTAAAAAAGGATATAAGGCCCGAAATGTATCCCAGAATCCTGTGCCACCAAATAGATAACCATCCTTAATTTCACCTGTGTAAGGGCTATAATGAACAATTTTATTAGCGGCATTAATTTCATAAAATTTGAGTGGGAAGAAAACCATCCGATAAAGGCAGGAATAAAAAGTTCGCATTTGTTCATCGGTACCTCCGGAAACTTTTACTCTACCTAAAACTTTATTCCATTCATCCTTCGCCTGCATTTTTACCGTATCAAAATTCTTGTTGCCAATTTCTCTAAGATTTACTTCAGCCTGCTCAAAGCTGATGTAAGACGAAGCCACTTTTGCATTTACAATCTCTCCTTTACGGGTATTTAAAAATCCAATTATAGCACCAGCATGGTTTTTCTTTTCTTCAAGATTTTTTTCAATAATACTATCTGCGAAACCGTACGTAAAATCAAATGGCCTGTCAAAAACAAT
>JBDTEF010000029.1:0-5649 GCA_039922615.1 Ginsengibacter sp. | reverse complement strand
GATAATGGAATCAGAAGGCAGTAAAAGTAGTGGGTGTTCAAACATTACAGTAAGTGAACTTAATAAAGCAAAATCGACATCTGCCGACAAATAGTTTACAGTAAACAACATCGTTTTCAGCAAGTGGCTTTCGCCGAGGGCATCAGCTCTTACATTATATCTTTCAGGTCAATTTGAAAACCGCGAGGAACTTCTTGAAAATTTAGGGAAAAACAAAACTGATAAAAATTGCATTTATATAAAAAAACTGGATGCATTAATATTGAAATTTTTCAAAAAATGATATTAAACCATCCAGTAATATTCAAAAAATGTATCCTGACTTATGAAATTGAAAAAAGTAGGCAAGCTTCTAAAGATTATTTTTGACCCCGGCGGTGATTTATTAAATTAGGAACTGGTACACAATCATTTCCTGTAAAGAGTTTAAAAAAAGGAGTAAATTGACGACAAATCAATCAATATGAAAAAAGTATTTTTTCTTATAGTTACCATTTTGTTTTACGCATTTTCCTTCGCTCAAAAAGAAAAGGAAGTAAAACCTAATCAGGAGTTATCATTAGATCAAACCACACCTGAAATGTTCAGGTATTACAAAATGCCCTATTTTAAAGGTCCTCTTTCAAACAATCCCTTAGATAGTTCATCGCAATACAATGATGCAACAGCTTTTCAACCAAACGCAAAATTTCTATATAAAACAGACAAAGGTTCCGTGTATGCATTACCGTTAGACAATATGCCCTGCTTAAGACCCGATTTTAAATCAAATATGCCTATTTTCATGGATAAGCCAAATGGATATATACCAAATCCGCTATGGCAATCAAAATTGAATGGAAAAATGAATAATGTAAAGGTTATCCCTTTGGTAAAATAGGTCCCAACTTCCGTGTATTTGGTTGCAGGATATAAAACTTCACTCAAATAAATTGGAACAATAGTTTCTAAATTCCCGCAAATAAAATTTGATACACATTCTGCCTATCAAAATAGAAATACATAATTCTTTAATGATGTCACTTTAAAATTTATATTCAACAGAAATCTATCGTACTTTCATCTTACGGGAATTCAATATTGACTCCTTCCTAAAAATGGCTTCTTTGAACCATCAATTATCACTAATGAACCAGAGAATCCTCCTTTTTATTGTGTCTTTTATGATGGTGCTAGGATGTAATCAATCTGCAAAAGAGAAAACAAAAATAATATTGCCGGTACCTGGAGAGATAACGAACCAGGAGACGAACGAAACCATTGATACCGTTAAAAAATATGAAATCAAATCGGGCATTGTCAGATACCAGGTTATTTTAAAAACCATTTCTGTAGATATGAGGTATCATACCATACTCTATTTTGATAATTTTGGCGCAAGAGAGTGCAAAGACACTTATGCAGGAGATACACTGATGGAATCTAACATGAGCGACGGGAAAAAAACGTATAAAATTGACCACATAAAAAAGATCGCCTACTATTTGGGGAAAGCACATTATGGCGTAGAACCCAAATATGGTTGGGATAACATAGCGGCAGAGGATATAAAATCGGGAAAAGTGAAAAAGCTACCCAATAAAATCATAGCCGGCAAAAGTTGCGAAGCTTACGAAGTCAATACAGGCATAGCTTCTGTCACCTTTGGTGGATGGAAAAATATAAACGTGCTCGCAGATATCCACAGTCCCGGGGGTAAAAGTTTTACCATAGCAACCTTTATAAGTACTGAAGGAACTCCTGAGGAAAAATTTATTATTCCTCCTAAATACAAAATAAAATAAATTTGACTAATTATCAAAGGCTTCATAATGGTAATAAAATAGTGAACGAATCGTTTGTAATAAATCCCGAATTTTCCTCATAAAATATCTTGTTACCTAAAAACCATCCTGGCCATATATCTATTTTTTGCAAAGAAAATTACAAAGATAAATAAACGTAAAAATGGTTCGGAATGAAACCTGGTTTCCAGGCCTTCACGTGTAGATCCGCAAAAAAAACTACGGTCATTTCCTGCGCTCTATTGATTTTGACAATTAGAAATATCGCTCAAAACCGCTTCAAAAAAAATCAACCTATATTTGCGCACTTTCAAAAACTTCCTTTGCGTTTTAACGAGGTCAATTTTTTACAAAAAGGAATTAAAAATATAATATGGCTTTAAGAGCAGGTATAGTAGGGTTACCAAATGTAGGAAAATCCACCTTATTCAACGCAGTTAGTAATAGTGCAAAAGCACAGGCAAGCAACTATCGCTTTTGTACGATAGAACCCAATGTAGGCCTGGTAAACGTGCCGGATAAAAGATTGGATCAGTTGGCAGAATTGGTAATTCCTGACAGGATCGTGCCGACGCAAATTGAAATTGTCGACATTGCTGGTTTGGTTAAAGGAGCCAGCAAAGGTGAAGGCCTCGGAAATAAATTCCTGGCCAATATCCGCGAAGTGGATGCGATCATTCATGTGATCCGCTGTTTTGAAGATGAAAATATTTTAAGGGATGAAGGACCCATTAACCCAATTGCCGATAAAGAAATCATCGAAACAGAGTTACAATTAAAAGACCTGGATAGTGTGGAGAGAAAATTATCCCGTGTTGAAAAAATGGTAAAGACGGGCGATGCTAAAGTAAAGGCAGAATATGAGATATTGAAAAAATGCAAAGATCATTTGAATCAAGGCAAAAATATTTTATCTCTGGATCTATCGAAAGAAGATAAAGCAGTAATAGCAGATAATTTTTTATTAACTGACAAACCAGTTCTGTATGTAGCCAATGTGGATGAGGCATCTATGCACACAGGAAATAAATATTCAGATGAACTAGCAAAAGCGGCAAAAGCAGAAGGTGCCCAGGTAATTGTAATGACCAATGCCATTGAAGCACAGATTGCAGAGTTCGACAATGAGGAAGACAAGCAAATGTTTATGGATGAATACAAGATGGAAGAGCCTGCCTTAGACAGGTTAATCCACTCGGCTTACCAGTTGCTGAATCTCTCAACTTATTTTACCGCCGGCGTACAGGAAGTAAGGGCCTGGACAATACAAAAAGGTTGGAAAGCGCCACAGGCCGCCTCTGTGATTCATACTGATTTTGAAAAAGGTTTCATCAAAGCAGAAGTGATTTCATTCAATGATTTTATAAGCTTTAAATCCGAAGCTGCCTGCCGGGAAAATGGCAGGTTGAGAATTGAAGGAAAAGAATATATCGTGCAGGATGGAGATGTAATGCACTTTAGGTTTAATGTATAAGCACTAACCTTTCCTCCTATTTCGACATATTAACAATCTTTACATCCTATATAGCATATATTTCAATTTGGATAATAAATAGCTTATTATAAAGTTGCATTGACTAAAAATACGGGCAGGAAATTATACCGAATGTATATAGTATTTAGTCCAAAAATAATTCTAGAATCGATATAATACCATTTAATATTTCCTCATAGTCCTTCGAACTATTTTATAAATAAAGAGGGTATTACAACCTGCTAAAATAAATTAGTAACAGGAAAACTAGAATAATTATCACAAACATAACCCATGTTGGGAATCTTTTTTTCTTCACAGCAGGAGATGGCACATTCCCGGGAGACGACCTGTGACCGCCCAGGGAACTATCGGAAGTATTATATCCTGCCGGAATAAGAACTGAGATATCTGTTTTTTTTGTCAACAAAAAATGAGACATACCACTGCCGGAAAGATTATTTTCATGAAAATATTCTCCCATTTTTCCTGTTATTACCGGTAACACAAGCGTGAGTAACCGTTCCGCAGTGCCAATTTTTACACCGGCAAAATTTGCTATTTTTTTGATGACAACATGCAAGTCTTTTCCAAAGAATTTTAAGGGCAAATCGCTTCCTCTTTCGTCATTGTGAAGCTTTGATAAATTAGGCGAATGAGCGTAATACTGTGAAGCGTCGGAAGTGATTCGTGTAAGTTCATTCTCACCTTCTAAACCGTTCTCACCTATTGAAGATAATCGTTGAAGTGATAAAGGAATAATTGTTGAAATTGTTTTTTGAATTCCCGGTTGGGTTTCATCAAGTGAATTTGCTAATTGACTGGTAAATTCATCTGAAAAATAATTGTTGATTGATGATAATAAATTTTCCATAATGACCATATCCTATCAAAAATTATTCCAAGCGGGCCAATAAAATATTCCTGTTTCGTTCTGATGGGCCGTTTAAAATGCCAGGAATAGGAATTTAACTATATTGATTTATAAAATAGTATCATAGGATAAAAAATACCTTTGGCTACCAAAAAACTATATGCCTATCGGCTATTGAAATAATAGATGAGCGCGATAATTATAATTACCACCACAACAGGTAGTAACCATTTCATCCCGCGTTCACTTTTTGGTTTTTCCGCACCTGCCATCATTTTGACCTCATTTATTGTTTTGGTAACTTTTATTGTTTTCGTAATATCTGCATTTTGTTTTAATGCATTTAATGATTCTGAAACAGGTATATTTTTTATTACCAAAAGGTCTGATGGTAATGACCGGGAAATATTATTATGTTGAGAGGAGAGAAAACCTGATAATCCGCTTGCTGACAAATCAAATTTTTCAGCATGTTTACCCAAAAACCGCATAGTCGCAGGAATGACCAGGGCCATTAAAGAGGATGTAGAAGCATTTTGAATGCCTGCATATTTTGAAACTGCGTCAATTATTGCAGGCTCATTATTTCCAAAAATGGCAGAAATAAATATATAGGTTTCTTTTCCTTTCTGAAGGTTTTCTACATCCGGAAATTCAGACAGAAAATCTGCCCCGCTTTTTGCCATATCAAAAATAATGTTTGCACCCTCTTTGCCGGAAGTGGCGATATTCAAAATACCATCTAAACCTACAGGTATAATAGCAGATAAGGCATTCGATATTCCTTGTTGTGATTCATTCAATAATTTGGCAGCCTGGTCATTAAAATCCGGTGAATAATATTCTTTAATGGTATCTACAAAATTCAATGACATAAATTGTTCTTTAATATTGCTGGGAAAATGGTAATTAATGATAGCGGGAGGCAAAAATAATTAAACTTATTTTATTCGTTTTTGTAATTGTTCATTTTAGCCAATCCTTTCCCGGTAACAACAGATCATTACTCAAAAAAGTTTACAATTAATATATAATCTTAACCAGAAATTATTCGTTTTACTAAAATAAAAAAATTCATCCAGCTAAAATTATTAGGTAATTCCCGAATAATATCAAGCCATTTTTATTCCAAATGATTCTCCCAGTTGTATCAAATCTTCCACAACTGTATCCAATAATGGAATTCCATTTTCTTTTCTTTCCATTTCCATTTCAGTTTCGGGCTCGCCCGGAATAAACACCCTCGATTGACCTTCCACGGGTATTGATTCTTTGAACCTCCGGATCCATTGATCCATATTCTTTTTGAAATCTTCTGCAGGCCTGAAAGCATCGATCCTCATGGCGCCAAAAAAATGCCCAAGTCCTTCACCCGGTTGGTTTTCAGGCATCGGAACATACGCAGGAAAAGGCGGTACCCACGGGCCATAATTTGCACCACTCAATACGCCGGAAAAAATATCTACGATTGCTCCCAATGCATAACCCTTATGACTTCCATGCGTTTTATCACCGCC
>JBDTEF010000028.1:0-13337 GCA_039922615.1 Ginsengibacter sp. | reverse complement strand
ATAAAGGTGTTGAATGAAGAGGAGAAAGTTGCCGCGATTGCTACGATGTTGAGCGGTACCAAACCAACTGCAGCAGCTTATGAAAATGCCAGGGAGATGATGAATTAGGTTGTGGGTATTAGGTTGTAGGTATTGGGTAAAAGGTAAACTTTAGGCATAGATATTCGCTACATTAGATGGGTTGTATATTAATACGAAACACGCTCATAGATATGAATAACCTGTTTTCATTTAGAAATTGAAGGTTAAATAACAGGCTATAAAATGGGCAAAACCTACAACCTACAACCTACAACCTAACACCTATAAATACCCTATTTTTGATAAATATTTTTCACTAAATAAAAACATATGTCTTACAATCTATTAAAAGGAAAAAAAGGGATCATTTTTGGCGCGCTGGATGAAAGATCCATTGCATGGAAAACGGCAGTTCGCTGCCATGAAGAGGGCGCGCAAATCATATTGACAAACGCACCTGTGGCCATGAGAATGGGCGAAATTAATAAACTCGCAGAGCAAATAAATGCACCTGTTATTCCATGTGATGTGAGTAATAATGAAGACATGGATAATTTGATTGTAAAGTCAAAGGAACATTTTGGTGGAAGTTTTGATTTTGTATTACATTCTGTGGGTATGAGTTTGAACATGAGAAAGGGAAAATCATATACTGAAATCGATTACGGCTTTAATCAAAAAACGTTGGATATTTCTGCCACCAGTCTTCACCGTTTATTGGCAACTGCTATGAAGCACGAAGCCTTGAATGAATGGGGAAGTGTAATAGCACTTACGTATATTGCTGCCCAAAGAGTATTTCCGGATTATAGTGAAATGGCTGATGCCAAGGCATTGCTGGAAAGTATCGCGCGCAGTTTTGGCTATCATTATGCGATAAAAAATAAAGTTCGGGTAAATACAATTTCGCAATCACCCACACGCACAACTGCCGGAAGTGGCGTAAAAGGATTTGATGGCTTTATGGATTTTGCTGAAAAAATGAGTCCACTCGGAAATGCGACTGCTGAAGATTGTGCGAATTATATTGTTACACTTTTTAGTGATCTTACGAAATATGTAACCATGCAAAACCTCTTTCATGACGGCGGATTTTCAATGACCGGTGTTACACAGGAGGTCATCAATCAAATGGAAGTACAGAATGAAAAATAGGTTTACTTATTTTCATATAATTGTTTTAATAAAAATGCTGCCCTTTTGGAGCAGCATTTTTTATATTCAGGGTTGAATAAAAAGTTAGCTATCGTAAATTTTTAAATAAATACCATTCAACCATTAAACAATTGAACCATGCAACAATGCAGGATCATTAGATAGTTATAAATCCTCAACAATTAATACTCATCTTCATTAAAGAAAAAATCTTCCTGGCTAGGATAATCAGGCCATATATCTTCCAGGCTTTCATAAATTTCACCGCCTTCATCTTCTAATTCCTGTAAATTCTCAACCACTTCAATAGGTGCGCCACTACGAATGGAATAATCAATTAGTTCATCTTTGGTTGCAGGCCAGGGAGCTTCTTCAAGGTGTGATGCGAGTTCTAATGTCCAAAACATATTTTAATATTTATTTTATTTGTAAATTGGTGTGTTCCGATTTTTGCGCAAATGTAAAAGGAATATTGCTAAATCCAAATATTGTTTTATTGGCTAAATCTTATCTTCTTTGATGAAATTTTTTGATTTAATGTTGCACGAGGATTTTTTATTTTTCAATTTCATTTTTCCACTTACATTTAACCATGCTTAAAGCCTCTTCAATTTATAAAAAATACGGCACCCTGGAAGTATTAAAAGGCGTTGACATTGAAATTGCGAAAGGGGAAATTGTAAGTATTGCAGGATCATCCGGAGCGGGTAAAAGTACATTGCTTCACATCCTTGGTACTTTGGATATTCCTGATAAAGGAGAAATTTTCTTTAATGATAAGAGCATTACCAAATTGTCAGGCAAAAAACTGGCAGAGTTCAGGAATAAATACATAGGATTTGTTTTTCAATTTCACCACCTTCTTCCAGAATTTTCGGCGCTGGAAAATATATGTGTTCCCGGTTGGATCGCCGGTGGGAAAAATAAAGATATTCGTGAAAAGGCTTTGGAATTATTGGATCTATTAAATTTGAAAGATAGGGCAGAACATAAGCCCGGAGAGCTTTCCGGTGGTGAACAACAGAGAGTAGCTGTTGCCAGGGCACTGATTAACAATCCACTCATCGTAATGGCTGATGAACCAACAGGCAATCTTGATTCTGCGAATGCACAGGAATTGCATAATTTATTTATTGATCTGAGAGACCGTTTTCAACAAACTTTCCTTATAGTTACGCACAATGAAGAACTAGCCCAAATGAGTGATCGGATCTTGCATATGAAAGACGGGAGAATTATTTGATAATTGATAATTGACAATTGATAATGTATAATTGACAATTGAAATTCATGGATCCTATTTCTCCAAAATTTCTATCTTGTTTCTCACACATTTAAGCGTAATTTTTTCTTTCAATTCCTTTACATCATTCATTGAAATATTATCCAAGGAAAGAATTTTTGTTAGACTATTTTTCATCTGAAACCGGAATGAAGTAAACTCAAATTTTACAGACTGTATTTCTCTCCAATATAAAACGGAATGTGTTACCCGTTTCCATTCGACTGCTTCATCATTGACAATAATATATTTGGAAAAAATTCCCTTACCTCGAATTTGTAGTATTATGGCAATACCGATAATAAATGGCATCACTGCAGTAATATATTTAGTGGCATCCTCACTATTATTAATTACTGTTGTTAGATAAAAGATACCCAATGCGAAAAAAAATATGGAAAAAATATACCCTATTATTTTTAAACCTCTTAATCCCTGGAATTCACTCTTAGCGATATCAATTCTGAATGGCTCCATTTCCCCTTATTTTTATTAATAAATGAATATGTTTCTAAATTACTGAAAATTTTAAATATCCTGAATGTGTTTAGCACATATTTTGAATTGGCGTTTAAAAGGTAATTACGAATTTTCTTAAATCATTTTACGATAAATTTTAATCATTAAAAAACCAAAAAATGAATACATCACCAGTCAATGAAAACACAAATGAAGATAATGATTATGAAAGTGCCCAGGATAATACCGGCATCCATCAAAACCGCTCAGGAATCATGGAGAATAACATGGGCAAAACGAACGATATTTTTGAGGAGGAAAATATTGCTACTGAAGGCGTAGCCGCGAGCCGGGATTATACTGCCAATATTACTGTTGATGAAAAATCATTTGATACCAACAGTGATCCCTTGAATAAAAATGATGACAATGGCGTAAAAAAAGATGAAGATGCTGATGAAGCAGATGAAGACTTTGATTTAGATGATGATGCCGATGACCTTGATGAGGATGATCTGGACATGATTGGAGAAACTGAATCGGCTGATGATGATTTAGATGAAAATTCTCCCGTAGATATAGATGAAGAAGATGATATGGATGACGAGGATGATTTGGTTCTATAAAAAGTCGAATTTTATTTGACCAACTATATTTTGGCAATTTTTTATTATAGAATAGTCCATTCGTAAAATGCCGGGAACCATTTTTTCCAGGCGTTTTCGTTATGAGAAGCCCCTGGATCAATTATTTCTTTAACCGGCGTTTTGGAGGATTTCCTGATTTGATTCACAATCATTTTCATGTCGTTGACCATCAAATTTCCTTCTTTGCCACCAACGTAAAAAAATAATTTAGCATCCACTTTTTTAAGACTTTTCTCTGTAAAATCGGTAATTGGCTTGGCTATCCAAAATGATGGTGAGAATACTCCTGCTCCACCAAAAACGTCAGGGTATTTAAACGCAGCATAATAGGAAATGAGCCCTCCCATTGAACTTCCGGCTATGAAAGTATTCTTTTTATCTATATTTGTCCGATATGTTTTATCAATGAAAGGCTTTAAAGTATTTACTAAAAAATCTACATATTGGCCACCTTCCCCTTTACCTGTTTTTTGAAAGTCCCAGGGATTATATTCATTCATTCTTTTATCGTGGCCATTATCAATTCCAATTACAATTACTTCTTTTTTTCCTTTTATATACATTGAATCCAGGAATTCATCTACGCCCCATTCACCGGAAAATGACGTGACATTATCAAACAGGTTTTGTCCATCATGCATATACAAGACGGGATATCGTTTCGTTGACATATTGTAATCCGGTGGTAAATAAATCCAAATTCTTCTATACCTGTCTAATTGAGGAATGTAAAAAGCACTATCCAGCAAAAAGACATTTTTAGACGCTGTATGTTTAGCTTGTATCGCCGGTAGACTATCGTTTTTCCATCCTCCTATACTTAATAAAATAGAAGTATCTCTGGAGAGGTTTAAGGTACGATTACCCACAGGTTCCCCTGTTGACAGCGTTTCCACTTTATCCCAATTTCCTTCTGTCATCTTAAATTCATATTTCCCCGCAGGCAAAGAAATGGAAACACTTCTTTTACCCTGGTCTTTTGTAAATAAATATTTATTGTCATGAGGATTCCAGTTATTAAAATCGCCTGCAATAAAAACGCTATCCGCTGTATGAAAGATTAGATTACTATCAAGGATAAACGTTACATTCAATTGTGCATATAAAGTAAAACTGGAAAGCCAGCAAAAAATAACGATAAAAATCCTTATTATTTTTTTGCTCATTTTTATAGATAGGTAAGAAATGCCTTTACTTTTTGATGCCATGGAGCACTTAAAGCTACCAATGGTAACCGCAATTCATTTTCAATCAATTTCATTTCATATAAAAATGCTTTTGCTCCTGCAGGATTGTTTTCTGCGAACAAAAGATCGTAACCTACTAGCAATTTATGTTGAAGTTTTTGTGCATTGTCAAAGTCATTTTTTAACGCGAACTGAACCATTTGGCAAAAGTCTTTTGTAAAGCAATTGGCCGCTACACTTATTACGCCGTCCATACCACAGGCGATTAATGGAAGTGTAACGTGGTCGTCGCCACTAACCACTAAAAAATTTGCAGGACGATCTTTTAAAATATGCATACACTGTACCATATTGCCACTCGCTTCTTTAATTCCCTGCACATTTTCACATTCTTTAGCGAGTTTAATGGTGGTTTCTGCGGAAATATTACTGCCTGTTCTCCCTGGTACATTATATAAAATAACAGGCTTAGGCGCTTCTTTAGCCAATAATTCATAATGAGCAAAAATACCTTCCTGTGAGGGTTTGTTATAATAAGGGCTGGAACTCAAAATGGCCGTAATCTTATCAAAAGAAAAGTCATTAAAATGATTGATCGTTTCCTTCGTATTATTCCCGCCAATACCAATAACTATTGGAACGCGATCGTTTATTTTGTCTATGGTGAAATGAACAATTGCTTGTTTTTCCTCTTTAGTAAGTGTTGGCGTTTCACCGGTTGTTCCCAAAGTTACGATATGGTTTACACCATTTTCTATTGTAAAATTGATCACTTTTTCAAGGGCATCATAGTCAATGTCCTTATTTTTTTTAAAGGGAGTGATGATGGCAACTCCTGTTCCGGTAAGCATTTCTTTGATCACTGGTATATTATTTTTTTATTCATTCCAAAAACCCATTTTCCCAAACTTTTCGATTCTCTGTGTCACTCTTTTTTCTGGTTCTATTTGCTGCAATTCTGCAATAATTGGTTTAATGAATTGCTTTAAATTTTCTGCTGCTTCATCATAGTTCCAATGTGCGCCTCCCAATGGTTCGGGAATTACACCATCTACCAAACCAAATTTGAGCATGTCCTCAGAAGTCAATTTCAATTGCTCTGCGGCTATTTCTTTCTGTGCCCAGCTACGCCATAAAATAGAACTGCAATTTTCTGGAGAAATCACCGTGTACCAGGAATTTTCCAGCATGAGAATTCTGTCGCCTACGCCTATTCCAAGGGCACCTCCACTCGCGCCTTCGCCAATCACCACACAAATAATAGGCACTTTCAATCGCATCATTTCATAAATATTCCGGGCAATCGCTTCTCCCTGTCCACGCTCTTCGGCTTCTAAGCCGGGGAATGCGCCGGGCGTATCAATGAAAGTGATAACAGGTTTATTAAATTTTTCAGCTAACCGCATCAAACGCAATGCCTTTCTGTATCCTTCGGGATTAGCCATACCGAAATTGCGCATTTGACGCATCTTGGTATTGGTACCTTTTTGTTGTCCGATTACCATTACAGTTTGTCCGTCCAATTGTGCAAAACCTCCCACCATCGCTTTGTCATCTTTTACATTTCTATCACCATGTAATTCGATGAAGTTGGTAAACATTTTCATGATGTATTCCAAAGTATATGGCCTGTCGGGATGCCTGCTTAATTGTACTTTTTGCCAGGGAGTAAGTTTGTCAGTAATTTCTTTTCTCTTCTCAAGAATGCGCGATTCCAGGGTAGAAATAACAGTATTGTAATCCACACTTGCATTTTTTGCTGCAAGCTTTTTATTGTCTTCTATTTGTTCATATAATTCTTTTATAGGCTGCTCAAAATCTAAAAATTGTCTTACATGTGTCGATGCCATAAAAATTGGATTAATTGGAAAAAGTGTAATTTTTTTGGGCGATAAAGTTAAGGCCTCAATTCTAAACTCGAATGAAAAACTGGATTGATGGTTATTCAATCAAATTGGTCATGTATAGATACTTCCTGATTTAATTGAAAGCCATCCCTAATATAATTTTAATCCCGATGTGATAAAATATGTATTAAAGGAAGACAAAAATAAAATGTAGAGCCTTCGCCTTCCTTACTTTCAACCCATACCCGCCCATCGTGGGCATTTATTACACGCCTGCATAGATAAAGGCCTAAACCAATTCCTTCCAGGTTCTTGGTTTTTTCTGACCGGTAAAAGCGGTTAAAAATATAGGGTAAATGTGCTGCAGTTACGCCTACTCCATAATCTCTTATGGAAACAGTAACTGCATTCTCCTTGTTAAAAACTTTGATACTTATCTTTTTTTGGTCGTTGGAATATTTAATTGCATTAGTTAAAAAATTGACGAGCACTTCAGTCAGTTTGAATTTATCGCCGGACATTTCAAAATCAGTCGGGCCTTTTATATCAATATTAAAGTCGGAATTTAACTGGTTGATCGTACTGATAGATTCTTTCAGCATTTCGCCAAAATTAAAAATGGAAATATTTAAATCGAAATTGCCGGAACTTATTTGAGTAGTGTTATAAAGTGCTGTAATCATTTTTCCAAGCCTGATCACATTTTTGTTGCTCCTTTCTAAAAGCTCCCTGGCATCTTCCGGTTTACCGTCGGCAATGCTATCCTCAAGGATTGAATTACACATTGAAATATTCGACAAAGGATTTCTTAATTCATGCACTACAAACCCGATCATATCGTCTTTTTCAGCTTCTACTTGTTTAGAAAATGTGACGTCATGAATAACAATTAATAGATAATTATTCACATTTCCCTCTTCGATCAAGGCACTGCTTACATCAAATAAGCGCATTTCATCCTGCTGATTTTTAATTTTAAGGTTATTATTTCGGAAGGTTTTCTTTTCGCTAAATGCTTTTTCTATTTCAATTTTTAATTCATTTTGGTCATCAAATGGCTTTATCAACATGCCAAAATTTTCTGGCATATTATTTCTTAAATTTAGTTGAAATAACTTATCAAATGAGTAGTTTGATTTAATGATATTCAGCCTTTCATCGATGATGACTACAGCATCATCTATCGTTTTGAGAATGATTTCTCCATATGATTTTATTCGTTTTATTGTATTTTCAGATTCTTTTTGGGTATGAATATTTTGAATAATTTTGATAATCAATATTTCATCCGTATCATTTTTTATCAATATAGATTCCCCGGAAACCCATACTTTATCATCATCTTTCTTTAACAGGTAATTCATGTCATTTGCCTGTCCGAAGTCTAATACTGTTCTGATTTCTTTTTTAGGAAGTCCATTTTCACGGTCCTTCTCTGTAAATAGGATGTCAAAATTTTTCCCTTCCACATCCTTCAATTCATACCCGAAATTATTGGTAAATGCCTTGTTGACATTCTTTATGTTTCCATCTTTATCCAGGATTAAAAAAGAATTCACTGAAGCATCATCAAAAATGGTATTGAATATAGTAGTGTGGTTGGCAAATGTATTAGGTTGTTCCATTTCGAAAAGTAAGGTACATTAAAATTTAATATTGAATCTGATAATCTGCCTGGTGTAGTAAAGTGGAAATTTTATGATTTGTCTGATACAGTAAACTTACTGCATCTTTAAAAAATTCAAAGATAAAAAGGTTGTTTAATTATATTGTGATGATTTCAAAAAAATACCTTAGAAATTTTTCGAAAAATTACACAAATAATGAACATTGCTTTCACAAATGGAAAGATTTTTACCGGGACATCAATGATTGATAATAAATCGTTATTGATTAAAAATGGCCATGTAAAAGGTATTTTTAACCCAAATCAAATTTCGGAATATACCCAAATAGTTGATTGTGCAAATTGCATCATTGCCCCTGGATTTATTGATCTGCAGATTTATGGTGGTGGCGGATATTTATTTTCAAATGAGCCATCAGCATTAGCTTTGGCGGAAATGACAGAAAGTATTATCAGGAGTGGAACCTGTAAATTTCTGGTTACACTGGCTACTAATTCGATGGAAATATTTTTGAAGGCTATTAAAATTATTAAAGAAAATCCTCATCCTGCAGTAATGGGTTTACATTTAGAAGGGCCTTTCATAAATCCTTTAAAAAAAGGTGCGCATCTTTCCCGATTTATTGTAAAACCAGAAAAGAAACAAGTAAAAGAATTATTGAAAGATGCAGATGGAGTGATAAAGATGATGACATTAGCTCCGGAAATGTGTGACCCTGAAATTATACAATTATTACAAGATGAAGGAGTGGTGGTTTCAGCTGGGCACAGTAATGCTAATTTTGAAGAAGCAACCTGCGGGTTTGCAAATGGGATTACGGCAACTACTCATTTATTCAATGCCATGTCATCATTTCATCATCGTGATACAGGTTTACCTGGCGCTGCATTTCTTTCCGAAAAAGTGTATGCAAGTATCATTGCAGATGGGATTCACGTAGATTTTAATACATTGAGGATGAGCAAAAAATTAATGGGTGATCACCTTTTTTTAATTACGGATGCAGTTGAAGAAAATTTGAAAGGCGATTACATTCATTTAAAACAAAAAGATAGATTTGTATTGCCTGACGGAACTTTATCTGGCTCCAGGCTTACATTATTATTGGCAGTAAAGAATTGTGTTGAAAATGCAGGAATACTTTTGGAAGAAGCACTGCGTATGGCATCTTTATATCCAGCCAGGATAATTGGAGATGCGAACCTGGGCTTGATAGCACCAGGTATGAAAGTAAACCTGTCTGTTTTTGACCAAAATTTTGACATAAAATATACAATGATTGATGATAAATTGTATACATAAAATTAAAAATCCATTTAAAAAATTCTTATGAAAATTAAACTTTGTTTATTTTTTTACTTTGCTTTTGCAGCGTCAACTCTCTTTGCAAATGATATAAATATTATTCCCCAACCAGTAAAAATGTCGCAGGGAAAGGGCAATTATATGTTGAAAAATAATTTGTCAATTTCAATTGATAAGCCGACTGCTGAATTAAGCCAAATGATTAAACAATTCTCTGGCAAAATTGCAACAGCAACCGGCTGTCAAATAAGCATACACGAGAATAAAAATGAAGAGACAGGAGGTATTCATTTAAGTATAAATTCGACAAATAATTCAGAAATCGGCGATGAGGGTTATCAACTTTCAGTAAATCAAAAAGGTATTTTTATTTCGGCAAATAAACCGGCTGGATTATATTATGGAATGACTACTATGATGCAATTATTGCCAAAAGAAATAGAGAGCAATCAATTGGTAAAAATGGATTCCTGGTCAGTACCCTTTGTGGAAATTACTGATTATCCCAGGTTTAAATGGCGGGGTATGATGATGGATGTCTCCCGCCATTTTTTTACAGTAGATGAAGTGAAACAACACATTGATAACATGGTGAAATATAAATACAATATGTTTCACTGGCACCTTACTGACGACCAGGGTTGGCGTATAGAAATTGAGAGTTTGCCGAAATTAACTTCTGTGGGTGCATGGCGTGCGCCTCGTATTGGCAGGTGGGGAGAGTTTTCCAAACCCACTCCTGATGAACCTAAAACCTATGGCGGGTTTTACACACACAATGATATCAAAGAAATAATCCAATATGCCGCAGATCGTTTTGTAACAGTTATGCCGGAGATAGATGTTCCCGGCCATAGCCTTGCTGCGGTTGCATCCTATCCTGAATTAAGTTGCACACCGGGCACCTACCAGGTGAATTCCGGCGATAAATTTATGGTGTGGGAAAAAGGAACTTTTTATGGATTAGTGGATAATACACTTTGCCCTGCGAATGAAAATGTCTATACTTTTCTGGATAAAGTTTTTACAGAAGTAGCAGCTTTGTTTCCTTTTGATTACATCCATATTGGTGGCGACGAAGCTTACAAAGGATATTGGGCAAAGAGTGATGCAGTAAAGCAATTAATGAAAAAAGAAGGATTGAAAGACCAGGATGAAGTGCAGAGTTATTTTATAAAACGTGTAGAAAAGATCGTGGAATCGAAAGGGAAAAAAATAATTGGTTGGGATGAAATATTGGATGGCGGTCTTGCACCAAATGCAACCGTAATGAGCTGGCGCGGTATGAAAGGCGGTATGGCTGCCGCTAAAATGAATCATCATGTAGTAATGACACCAAATGATTTTGTCTATTTTGATCTTTACCAGGGCGATCCTGTTGCAGAGCCCATTACGTATGGTAAAGTTCTTTTAAACAAAGCCTATGAATTTGATCCATTGCCAAAAGGTGTAGATCCTAAATGGATTTTAGGTGGCCAGTGCAATCTTTGGGCAGAGCGATTAAATACAGTAAGGCATGCCCAGTATATGTTGTGGCCACGTGCTTTGGCTACAGCAGAATGCGTGTGGTCGCCTGTGTCAGTAAAAGATTGGAATAGTTTCTATCATCGCGTAGAGGGTCAAATGGAACGAATGGATATTGCGCAAACAGATTATTCACGAAGCATGTATGATCCGTCTTTTACTTCAAAATTTGACGATAAAGACAGCCTGGTCATTCAGATGGATACCCAAATTGATTCCCTTGATATTTATTACAGTTTTGATGAATTTCCGCCCGATAATTTTTATCCAAAATATAAAACACCGCTTTCGATTCCAAAAGATGCGGCTAATTTAAAAGTGGTCACTTATCGGAAAGGAATGCAGGTAGGAAGGCAGATAACTATGCCGATTGAGGAGATGAGAAAAAGGGCTGCGAAGAAATAACCTGAGGGAAAATTTTATTTTGAAAAATGTATAAAAGGAAATTGATTTTTTGGTCTGCCTGCGTGGGGATTTTATTTTTTGGTATGGCCATTACCACATTGGGTTCCATTGTGCCGGACTTAAAAAATAAATTTGGTTTAAGTGATATTTCCATTGGCGCATTATTTACAATTCTGCCCTTTGGTATATTAGCCGGGTCTTTATTTTTTGGTCCAATCAGTGATCGTTTTGGCTACAGGATTTTATTGTCGATCGCATGCATTAGTATGTTTTTAGGGTTTGAAGGAATTGCATTTTCTTCATCGTTATCCGTTTTAAATATTTGCATTTTTCTTTTTGGATTAGGCGGCGGCGCCATCAATGGTGCTACCAGTGCATTGATTGCAGATATCAGCCCGGAGAATAAGGGTGCGAATTTAAGTTTCCTCGGTGTGTTTTTTGGATTGGGCGCATTGACCATGCCATTTATTTTAGGTTTTTTGCAATATAGATTTTCCTATCAAATCATCGTCTCAATTGTGGGGTTTGCCACTTTAGGCGTCGGGATTTTTTACCTTTTACTTCATTTTCCTGCTCCAAAACAATCAGCAGGTTTTTTGGTAAAGGAAGGTTTGCTTTTAATAAAAAATAGAAATCTTTTATTAATTGCATTTTTTCTTTTTTTTCAAAGTGCTTTCGAAGGAATTATTAATAATTGGGTGCCCACTTTTTTGACTACTTCGAAGAATGTATCGCAGCAATATGCATTATATGCTTTATCAGTTTCGGTAGTTGGAATGGTTGTGATGCGATTATTATTGGGCAGTATTTTTAGAGGTTTGAAAGCTAAAAATATTTGGTTGATTTCTTTTGCTTCTCTTTTTTTAGGATTAATTTTTTTGGGATTTGGAGAAATCTATGTTCTTTTATGCTGCGGATTGTTTTTGATAGGAGCTGGTCTGGCAGCGGGTTTTCCGATCATGTTGGGTTATGTTGGCAATCGGTTTAAAGAATTATCTGGTACAGCATTCAGCATCGCATTTGTAATTGCTTTATCAGGAAATATGATCATCAATTATACCATGGGAATCATTGCGCAACGAGTGGGAATTCAACATTTGATCACCGTAGGATTTGTGCAATTGTTTATTATGATCATTTTGACTGGCTTGATTTTGAGAGGAGAAAAATTTGCAGCAGTTTAATGGTTTTATCAATGTGTTCAAGTGCAGAATATATTCAGCAATTATTAAAAATCAATTCTGATTTATTCAGAAAATTAAAGTTACTTTTTGGTGGAGAAAATCTAAAGAATTGATTAATTCTTTTAAGAACTGCCGATCAAAGTTTTATAAAAATTTAAAGCAAAGCACAAAACGTTCCTACGGAACGAAACCTAATATCATGTTGATTCGCTACCCACAAAATATTCCGATGGAACAAATGTCCATTTAAAGTAAATTCGAATACAGTAAAAGTCAATCTATTATATTTTCAAAAATAAATTATTTTCTAAGGTATTCGCCCTAAGCAGCATATGTTACAGTTAGGCTTGAAGAACTTAGTATAAAAATCAAAAATTGTTGGTAATTTTCTGTATGATTAATGATGACAAGAGGTTTGGTAAGAGTTAACTGAAGAGTTTCAAAAAATTTTCTTTAGACAAATAATCATTTTAACTTTTTTTAAGCCTATTTGGCAATAAAACAATTATCCTTAATAGAATACTTTTTAAATAAGCCACAACCTAATTTTTAGTGCATAATCAAGATTAATATTTTTGGCTATTAGGTTATGAATAAAAAAATTTACAGGTATTATTCTTCTCTGTTCCAGCGGAACATTTCGTGGGTAGAAAATATGTCGTTATTTAATTTCGTTCCGTAGGAACATTTTGT
>JBDTEF010000027.1:0-5496 GCA_039922615.1 Ginsengibacter sp. | reverse complement strand
AAATCTTTCAATTTAATTTATACATTTTCCTTTAAAATATTGTTTAATATTTCCCCTGCAATCGCTATATCCGCATCGATATTGCCCATTTGAGAAATATTTTTTTCTAAATTTTTTCTTTCAGCTTCATCTTCCATCAATTCTAAAATTGCGGGCATCAATTTCTCTTTTACATCTGCATCTGCAATCATCAAGGCAGCATTTTTATCTACTAAGGCACTTGCATTTTGTGTCTGGTGGTCTTCTGCAGCAAAAGGAAATGGTACAAAAATCACTGCTTTGCCTGCAACACATAATTCTGCAATTGTCATTGCGCCAGCTCTGGCTACTACAATGTCAGCAGCGGCATAAGCGTTTTCCATTTTTGCAATAAATGCATTCGTCCACATATTGTCATTCTCTTCCTCAGCCAGCGCAGCTTTGCCCGAATATGTTTTCCCTGTCTGCCATATCAATTGCCATTTTTTCTTTTTAAAAACATCCACATTCGCTTCAATAGTTTCATTGATACTCTTTGCTCCTAAACTTCCACCCGTTACTAAAATTGTGTGAAAATCAGGCTTTAATCCAAAAAATTTCAGTGCCTTCTCACGTGGAATTTGTTCTCTAAAAACGCCTCTAACCGGATTCCCCAAAACCATTAATTTATTTGCAGGAAAATATTTTTCCATTCCTTCCGAAGCAACAAAAACTTTAATTGCTCTTTTTGCCAAAAGCATATTGCTCTTGCCTCCCAGTGAATTGGCTTCATGAATAAATGTGGGAATTCCCTGTAATTGGGCAACTCTTAAAACCGGAAAACTGGAATATCCACCTACACCTATAACAGCATCTGGTTTGAAGGATTTCAAAATATTCCTAACCTGGAAAAAGCTTTGCACCAGTTTAACCGGCAAACCAATATTTTTTATCAAAGAACTTCTATTATAACCAACGATATCTATTCCTTTTATTTCATATCCTGCATCCGGAACCCTCTCCATCTCCATCTTTCCTTTAGCGCCGACAAATAAAATATTTGTAGCAGGATGTAATTTCTTCAAAGCATTGGCGATAGCAATGGCTGGAAAAATATGTCCGCCAGTACCGCCACCGGCAATAATTATTTTAATGGCGCTATCGTTCATTACTCTATTCATTTTCTACCTCCTCCTCTTCTTCCTCATCTATTGATTCTTCTTCATTGATAGATTCCTCTTCGGTGGATTGCTGCGCAAGAGCAAGTGCTGCGCTGTCTCCCTCCATCTGTTCTACATTGCGAGCTACACTCAAAATAATTCCTATCGCGAAACAGGTAAATAAAAGACTGCTTCCACCCATACTTATCAGTGGAAGTGTAACACCTGTTGTAGGAAAAATATTAACTGTCACAGCCATATTCACCAATGCCTGGATTACGAGCGTGAAACTCAATGCGATGGCCAGGAATGCGCCAAAAGCATAAGGGCATCGTTTATAAATTCTTATACTTCGATAGAGAAAAAGTAAATATATTAATAGGATAACGATACCTCCCATCAAACCATATTCTTCTATAATAATAGCGTAAATAAAATCACTATATGGATGCGGCAGGAAATTTCTTTGGGTACTTTTTCCAGGGCCTTTCCCAAAAAACCCACCTGTAGCTATGGCAATTTTTGATTGTTGTACCTGGTAAGACGCATCTTCTTTATCTGCATACATGAAACTTTGCACACGTGAAACCCATGTGGGAAGTCGGGCAACTGAAAATACAGCAGGTAATTCCTTGGCCTGGTGGGCTTCTTTATCATAGTAAGAAACCGATATGGACAATAAAATCAGAACAGGAATTAAAGCGGCGCCAACTACCATCAAAATATGCCTGATTTTTACCCTTCCGATAAACATAAGCATTAGCGCTATACCACCAATTAATATGGAGGTAGAAAGATTCGCCGGAGCAATTAAAACGCAAATGATG
This sequence comes from Ginsengibacter sp., assembly GCA_039922615.1. Lineage (GTDB taxonomy): Bacteria > Bacteroidota > Bacteroidia > Chitinophagales > Chitinophagaceae > Ginsengibacter. Next base: position 3,551 of record JBDTEF010000027.1, on the reverse strand, counting down.
GCAACCGGAATTATCAATGGTAGAAATCCTTTTTTAAAATCTTTGATCACGCCTTGCCTGCGGCTCAATAACCGGCTCAAATACATGAACAGCGCTAATTTCGCAAGATCAGATGTTTGAAAAGTAAGATTAATTACGGGCAATTTTATCCACCTGTTGGCCTCATTCAATTCACTGCCAAATTTTAGTGTGTATATTAATAATGGAATAGAAATTAAAAATAAAATCGATGCTATTTTAGAATAAAAAGTATAATTAACCCTATGTGCAAAGTAAATAATGATTACGCCCAGGCCAATATAAAATATCTGCTTAAATAGGTAACTCTCTGTACTTTTATTGGAGCGATATGCCAACGAGCCAACGCTGCTGTAGACCACCAAAATACTGATCATCGTCAATAATATCACAATAGCCCAGATCACTTTATCACCTTTAGTCCGGTGTAGTAAATTACCAGTAACATTTTGCGCTGAAGGCATCCGACCCGATAATATGTTTTTTGCGTCTATCATTTTTATTATTCAAATCCTGAATATTTTAAACCAATTTTATTGTTCTCCTATAAATTTTTGATTGCTTCTATATATTGTAATCCACGGTCTTCGTAATTTTTAAATAAATCGAAACTTGCACAGGCAGGCGATAGTAATACCACATCTCCTTTATCAGCAAAATGGAATGCAGCATTCACGGCTTCAACTGCACTTGACGTATCCACCATCATTTTTACTGTTTTTCCAAATGCTTCGTGAAGTTTTGAATTATCCACTCCCATACAAATAATAGCTTTCACTTTCTCCTCTACCAATTCATTTAGAATTGAATAATTATTTCCTTTATCTACTCCGCCAAGAATAAGAATGACCGGTTTTGTCATACTCTCTAATGCATACCAGGTACTGTTTGTATTTGTTGCTTTGCTGTCATTAATAAATTCAATACCCCTGATAGTAGCTACAGTTGCCATGCGATGATCGAGGCTTTGAAATGTCTGCACCGCATCCCGGATTTTCTCTTTCCTTATTCCCATCACACCTGCTGAAAGACCTGCTGCCATAGTATTGTATTGATTGTGTTTTCCTTTTACAGCAAAATCTTCTACGCTCATTACCATTTCCTCCGTTCTCCATTTCAGGTGCATTTCTGCATTGGAAATGTAAGCGCCCTCAGGCAATTTTTTATCCATAGTTATTTGCAATGTTTTACTGCTTTTTAAAAATCGTTGTATATATTTTGTTGTTATTTCATCATCCGCGTTATAAATAAAAACATCCTCTTCTGTCTGGTTTTCTATAATGCGAAATTTGCTTTTAATATAATTTTCAAACTTGTATTCATACCTGTCGAGATGATCTTCTGTGATGTTAGTCAATACCGCTATATCAGGTTTGAATGTTTTAATATTATCCAATTGAAAAGAACTTACCTCCACAACATATACATCTTTCGGATCTAATGCCACCTGCCTTGCAAATGAAAAACCTATGTTCCCAACCATCGCACAATCCAGTTCACCAAGCTCACACATATAAAAGAGCATTGAAGTGGTAGTCGTTTTTCCATTACTTCCTGTGATCGCTAACACCTTACTCTCACCCTTATGCCTATACGCAAATTCAATTTCATCAATTATTTCAATTCCCCGCTTTCTTATTTCTTTTACCAGCTCATTCTTTTCCGGTATTCCCGGGCTTTTAATTACCTCGGATGCTTCAAAGATCTTTTCCGGGGAATGATGTCCCTCTTCAAACAAAATTTCATTCTCTACTAATTCATTCCTGTGTCCGTCACTTATAATCCCACTGTCACTAACAAAAACATCATATCCTTTTTTTTTCCCTAAAAGGGCCGCTCCTACTCCACTTTCACCTGCTCCAAGAATGATTAATTTTTGTTTCATGTTATTGTAGCTTTGGGCTTTGAGCCTTGAGCTTTGAGCCATGGCCAAGTCCAATTCTTAAATCCTATTTTTAAAATTCTTCCTCTTATCTTACTACTCCATAACACCTTGACTCCTTAACTTTCTTCTTCCTTCTTACTACTCAATACTATCTACTTACTACTTTCTCACTACCTCAACTTCAACGTCACCACCGCCAATACCACCGTCAAAATAGTAACGATCCAAAATCTTACAGCTATTTTACTCTCATGGTATCCCAACTTCTGGTAATGATGATGTAAAGGACTCATCAGAAAAATTCTTCTTCCCTCCCCGTATTTTCTTTTAGTGTATTTGAAATAGGAAACCTGCGCCATTACACTCACCGTTTCGATTAAAAAGACAAAACAAAATATAGGAATCAACAGTTCTTTCCTCACAATAATTGCCAACGCCGCAATGATGCCCCCAAGTGCCAAACTGCCGGTATCTCCCATGAAAACCTGCGCCGGATAGGCATTGTACCATAAAAACCCAACGCATGCGCCTACAAATGCCGCAATAAAAATGGACAGTTCACTCAAATTGGGAATGAACATAATATTGAGGTAATCTGCGATATTTTCGTTTCCACTTACAAATACAAATACACCCAATCCGATACCCATAATTGCACTTACTCCCGCCGCCAAACCATCCAGGCCATCAGTAAGATTTGCACCATTTGAAACTGCAGTAACGATAAATATGACGATTAAAATATAAAGGATATAGGTATAGTCGACCATGCTTGCCGGCAACAAACGTGAATAATTAAATTCATGTGTTTTCACAAATGGAATGGTGGTAATAGGTGTTTTTACTGTTACAAAACGGTGTATTTCCCCATTTGTTATCACCGTGTCTTCGGCAATTTTATGCTCGCCCTGTTGTGGAACAAAAACTTTAGTAGACTTTCCAATTATTTCACGCTTTACAACTACGTTTGAATTAAAATAGAGCGTAGCACCAATTATAATTCCCAATATCACCTGGCCAAAAATTTTAAATTTACCAGCCAATCCATCTGCATCCTTCTTTTTATATTCAATACCTTTTTCTTTGGCTGCCTTCCGCGATTTAATTTTTAAGTAATCATCCACAAAGCCAATAACACCAAGCCAGACTGTACACAAAATCATCAGGCGTACATACACTTTATCGAGGTTAGCTAACAACAAAGTTGGAATAAGAATTCCCAACAAAATAATGATACCGCCCATAGTAGGTGTGCCGCCTTTCATTTTTTCACCTGCCAATCCCAAATCTCTTACTGCTTCGCCTATTTGTCTTTTCTTTAAATAATTGATCAACTTTTTACCAAACACTGTAGTAATCCAAAGAGACAATAGCACCGCTGCCAGCACCCGAAAGGTGATGAAATGAAATAAGCCACTCCCGGGAAATTTGATCCCGTGTGAAGTAAACCATTCAAATAGGTGATAAAGCATTTTTATTCTTTGTTATTTTATTTTGATCTATTCTCAATGCTATTTTTATAGCCATTATTTTTCCAACATCAAAAACATTTCTACCAATATCTTTTTATCATCAAAGTCTTTTTTCACGCCATTTGTTTCCTGGTATTTTTCATGACCTTTTCCAGCTATTAAAATGATGTCCTCTT
>JBDTEF010000026.1:0-8993 GCA_039922615.1 Ginsengibacter sp. | reverse complement strand
GAATGAATGTCTATCTGGGAATGAGGTAAATTTTCATGTCCTTTTAATTGAAGTATTTTGGCAAGAGAAACAAAATCCGGTGCATACGTTTTGAAATTTCGCAAAGCTATTTCCCCCATTTTTATAGTAGTATCACTTTTAAAAATGTTGGCTCCACCATACATGGTATGTACAGCCTGCCTTTCAGGTTTATCGCCTGGGTATTTTTTTTGGAAAGCCAGGTTGGCTTTTTGCAATGAATTCATCAATGCCGCTGCCTCTTCGTTTTTTATAGAATAATTCATACTGTCAATTTTAGGGTCACGATCCGCGATAGGTTGAATACCCAAATGGATTTAATAAAAGCGGTACATGATAATGTTCATCGTTTTGAATGGTAAATGTTATTTCAATAAAGGGATAAAATGATTCGATCCGGCAATTGTCAAAATATTCTTTTATATCAAACTTTAGTTTGAAAACCGGGTTCACGGATGAATTATTGATTGCAGGTAACTCTGCGATTCTACCATCTTTATTTGTCGCAGCTGATCCAATTATTTGCCAGTCACCTTTCCATTGAAAAAGAGTGACTTTTACGCCCACAGCGGGTTTGCCCTTTGAGGTATCCAGAATGTGAGTAGTTATCCGGGTCATTGAAACAATTTTTCTAACCTGTTTTTGGTAATGCGATCCTGTTCGCCTGCGGCAATCAACAACTCTTCGTGTGGGTCATTGTTAATCCTGCTTTTCAGGATGGCGAGCATTTCTTCGGCAGATTTACCGGTAGCATACACAATGAATATGTAGCCGAAATTTTCTTCATATTCTTCGTTGTATTTTATCAGTTCTTCCAAAATATCCTGGGGTGTATCATCTACACCTGACTGCTCTTCAGCAGTATATATGGCTGTTTTACTGAACTTTTTTTGAATGGCGGATAAGTCACCAATTTTAGGGTGGTGGTCAAAAGCTTCCAGCCAATCAGCCGGGTTGCAATCATACCACTGTTCTTCGGCATTTTCAAACAAGTCGATGAGGTCCTGGACAGGGAAAATTTCCAACATACCTTTTACCCATGCCTTACTGCCACAGCATTTGAAAAGCATTTCTTTTTTTTGGTCCAGCGGTAAATGGTCAAATTCAGCTATTGTCATTTGTAATAATATTTTTTAGATAATTATTTTTATTTTTCCTGATCACTTTATTTATTAAACTAAAGTAGGAAAGCGGTTTACATTTTTGTAATAAATATATACGGCAGGTTCTTTGCCCATGGCCGTAAACCATTGCTGGCAATAGGGTGCCATCCAAATGGAATCACCTTTTTTTATAGGATACCATTTTTGATCCAACATATATACACCCTGGCCCTGCAAATACAACAAGCCATGTTCCATGATATGTGTTTCAACCAGTGGTAAGTGGCCGCCGGAATCGTAGGTAAAAATATTCACGGCCATGTCGAAAGAAAGGCCATCAGGAAGCAATACCTGCAATCTTAAGGCACTGTCTCCTAAATAATCAGGACCTGGTACTTCCTGGCTATCGCCAAAAATTGTTTCCGGTGTTTGAAATCCTTTCAATGATTGGTATTCTTTATGGAAAGTAAGTATTTGTGTTCCCGCATCCATTGCCAAAAAATGATAATCTTTTCCAATAGGCACATAAACAAATTGGCCTTTTGAAAGTATCTTTTTTTCATCATTTACCGATGCACTGCACTTGCCGGCAATCACATAAAAGAATATTTGGGATTGAATAGTTTCGCCCTTTAATTCACAACCCTCACTTGCTGTAATCAATGTCTGGCAAAGGTTTGCACCCATTTGCTCATTGATGATTACATTCACTGTACAATTATCCCAACCAGGTACTTTACTGTTTATATATCCATCAGGGCTTATTACAGCATGATTTCTATGCACTACCGAACGCGTTAAAGCAGAAATTTCCATTTTATCTATTTAAATTTATTATCAGGAATTTGAAGCAAGTCTGTTAATGAAATCATCTGCTACCTCTATTGCTGTTGCAATATCCTCAATTTCTACATTCTCCAAAAGATTATGGCTTATTCCTTTAAAACATTTTACAAAAAGCATAGCCACAGGCGCCACTTTAGAGATAATTACTGCATCATGTCCTGCACCACTAACGAGGTTTACCGGCTCAATATTTTTCCCTTTAATGGATTGATTTAAAAGTGATTTTAAATTGTCGTCACATGCCACAGGTTCCATTTCCATTATAAGTTTCCACTCAAAATAAATATTACGTTTACGACAAATTTCCTCACAAAGAATATACAGTGACTCGTAAGCTTTTGCGAGGCGGCCTTCATCAGAACTCCGAATATCCAATGTAGAGAAAACATCCCCGGCTATCACATTGCCCGCTGCATTCGGAACCACTATTTTTCCCACCGTAGCTATCACATTTCTTCTTTCATGCGATGCATATTCTTCGACGCCAACTATGAAATGAGCAGCTGCGCTTAAGGCATCCCGGCGCATATTCATAGGTACTGTGCCGGCATGGCCTGCTTCGCCACGAAAAAGAATTTCTATTCTTCGTTGACCGGCTATAGCAGAAACAATTCCGACAGGGATATTTTTTTCATATAAAACCGGGCCTTGTTCGATGTGGATTTCCAGGTAGGCTAACCAATCCTTTTCAGGTATGGCATCCCCGGATATTAATGCAGAATTACATTTCATTGATTGTAAAACTTCTGATACCCCCATTCCATTATCATCTTTCAATTCCAATACATGATGATCAAAATTGCTTGCCACTACTTTACTTCCCATGTAGGCAGCGCCAAATCTTACGCCCTCCTCCTCGCTGAAAGCGATGATTTCTAAATGAAAGGGGAGGTGCTTTTTTTGGTGGATAATATTTTCTGCGATATCCACTCCGGCAATTACACCAAGTGTCCCGTCAAATTTACCCGCATTGATAACCGTGTCATAATGAGAGCCAATCACAAGCGTCTTTGCATTGGGATTGCTACTCTCCAACCTACCTCTTACATTCCCAATATTGTCTATATGAGTTTGTAGTCCTGCGTTGGTCATCCATGCTTCAATTTTTAGGGTACAATCCAAAAATGATTTTGTACCGAATAACCTGCTAAGCACAATTTTATCATCGCTACAGGTGGCCATCTCATCAATTCTTTTTTTAATTTTTACTGCCCTGGAGATATATGATTTCATTTTGTTCATCTGTATAGCTTACATTATTAAAAGGCTACAAATTTATAGAATGAAAAATTATAGATTCAATTCTAATTTTTTAAGGTAGTATTTAAATTTTTGGAATTTTATTTATTTGAATTAGTATTCGGAATTTCCCGTAAAGAATAAAATTTTTACATTTTTATTTTTCTTTAAGGTAGAAAATGATGCATTTTAGTTTCCTATACTTAGAAATGAAATGAAATGAATTTCCTACAGATATAGGGGTATTTAGAACATTTATAATATAATATTTATCATTCTTTTTTTTTGTTAAAAAACGTCAATTAATTACAGGCTATTTTCATTGATAGTAGTTTTGCAAAAATCCACCTTGTTGATGTAATAGAAGTAGTTTGAATGCTTAAATACTTTATGCAAAAAAAACAAATAATTAAAATTTAATAAAAATTTTTTAGGCCTATTGTTTGTAGGCGTTCTCATGGAGACTTTATTTGTTTCACAACTCAAATAAGCGGTAGGGAAACCTGGTTTATTTTTGCTTCGTAAATACTTGAACTAAAATAATGATCCAATAATAATTCCTATAAATATGAATATAATTCTAAAAGCTAAAACATTTATTTTCAAACAGAAAATTTATTCTTCCATCTCCTTTAAAATTTTATTCTTCCTTTTCTTTTTACAGATGGGCATAGCTTTAAAGGGTATAGCACAAACTACTTATACATCTATTGCAGGTGCCGGCAACTGGAACCAAACTACTACCTGGGTAGGAGGTGTTGTACCTGTGACCAATCCAAGTGCCGGAAATAAAGTTATTATTAATGGCACAGTAACGATTACCACTCCTTTAGGTTTCCAGGATTTAGATATTACTGTCAATAAAAGTTTAACTGTTGGAGCAGGTGGAGATATTACGATAAGTAGATTAATTACAATTTCTAATTTAGGAGCATTGGTAATCAATTCCGGTAGAACACTTACAGTTGATTATGAAGGTAGAATTATAAATAATGGTACTATTAATATAAATGGTACGATTACCCGTGGAACTAATTTTGAACCATTAAATACATTTCCGATATGGGGTTATGCTCCAGGTCCCTGGCCACTCAATAATAACACTACTGGAATTGTAAATATAAATAACGGAGGAACCCTGCAATGGACTAATGCTCCAACCTCCTTAGGCTTCGATGCAAATATTAATAATGCCGGAACAATAAACGTTTCAGGTACACTTAATAATGCAAATGTAGCAGCCAATAAACTAATTAATAATGGTGTATTACAATTAAACCAGGGCGGTACATTAGCTGCAACGCCTACCTATGGTGGTAGCAGTACGCTTATTTATAATCAAACAGCTAATGTAAATGTCGGAAATGAGTGGACAGGAAATTCGACAACTGTTGGCGTCGGTGTACCACAGAATATAATAGTACAAATAAATGCTGCCACTTTAACTATGCCTGCTGCCCGCGGTCTGGCAGGAAATTTAACTATCTCATCAGGTACATTGGCTTTAGCTGCGACATTGACAAATAAGGCAAATACAATAACGAATAATGCCATATTACAATTGAACCAGGGTGGGATAATCGGCACAGCTCCTGTTATATATGGTAATGCAAGTACACTAATTTATAATCAAACAGCTGTTACAACTATTGGAAATGAATGGAGCGCAAATTCAACTGTAACAACCGCCGGTTCCGGCATTCCGCAAGACGTGATTATACAGTTAAATGCCAAAGCTACCACAATCACTATTCCGACTGCAGTTAATAAAAGTATAGGAGGGAATCTAAACATCAATACAGGAACATTTATTTTAGCTGGAACCAGTAATTTTTATTTGGGTGGGGATTGGATTAATAATAGTGCTTTTTCGGCAGGTGGCGGAAGCAGCGTTAATTTCCAGGGGACTAATGACAATATATTGGCCGGATCTTCCAGTACTACTTTTAATGACCTGGTAGTAAACAAAAGTGTAGGTAAAAAAGTTACCAGTAATTCTCTGGCTTTCTCCACTGCAAGAAACGTTATTGTTACACAAGGGAATTTGATATTACAAGCCATTGATGCCAATTATGTTGTTAATAATGACATTTTGGTTGCTACAAATGGAGTGCTGACACACAGTGTTCCGTGGGATTCACCACCATTAAAATTGGATAAATTGCTTTTAGTGTCTGGAAATATTTCGATAGACGGCGTATTTAATTACACTGTTCGATCACATGTTCAAATGAATGGCATTGGAAAAACTGTTTATACGGGCAACAAAGCAGGTTCTGCTTTTAGTATTTTTACATTGACTTCTCCTGGAAATATTTCAGCCGCCGGGACGGTTAACATAAACGATAATTTTTGGCCAATGTTCGGTACTGCGGGCTCCTTCTCTACTGGTACAAATACTGTAAATGCGAATGCATCCGTATTAATGAATAACGGTTCTGTAAATATCAACGGTGGAACTTTTAATGTTATTGGGGGAATTTCTATTGGTTTTTCAGGTAACCCTGCCATAGTCAATTTAAGTGCAGGTACGTTGAATGCAGATTTAGTGAATGTGGGAAATGGACCTGTTAAAGGTACTTTTAATCATTCCGGTGGAGTTGCCAATATTGGAAACCTTATTATTACCAATACAACTCCAACGTCTGCATATATATGTACTGGTTCTCCGGTAATAAATATGACTGGTAACTGGACAAATAATGGAATTTTCACAGCTGCTTCGAGCCAGGTGAATTTTTTAGGAACTACACTGCAAAGTATCTCGGGTGCTACGACTTTTTATAATTTAGCCAAATCAAATAATAGTACATTAATGTTGAATAGTAATGTAACTGTTTCCAATAATCTGGTATTTAATTCAGTTAATGATTTATTAGATATTAATGGACAGACCCTTACTATCGCAAAAACATTATCTTCTATCAATCAATTTAAAGGTTCTTTTGCTTCTAATATGACTATTGGTGCAGGTTCTCCCGCATTGAATTTTATAACTGGTTCTCAAAATTTAAATAATTTGATCCTATCCGGTGTATCCTCTTTGGGTACGCCGCTGACAATAAATAATAATTTAAATCTGAATACATCATTATTCACCATTGGAAATAATGACCTTAGTTTTATTCCTTCCGCCACTATAACTGGTTCAACAGGGCCGACTAATATGATAATAGCCACTGGACCTGGGAAAGTGGTTAAGCAGTTTTCAGGTGTAGGTAGTTTTACCTATCCAATTGGTGATGCTACAGGTACAACAGAATATTCGCCGGCCACCATATCCTTTACTTCCGGTACTTTTGGCCCCAATGCAAATGTAGGCGTGAATGTGGTAAATGATAAACAGCCCTACAATACGAGTGCCTCAGATTTTGTAAACCGTTATTGGAATGTGAGCACGAATAATATTACGAATTATTCCGCGAATCCAGTATTTACTTACGTTTCTGCAGATATGGTTGGAGTATTAGCAAACATAAAAACTGCAGGCTTCGGAGTAGATAGTGTCTGGTCAATAGGTAATCCTGCTACAGCAACTACACTTTCTGTAACAGGTGAGACTAATCTTAATAAGTCTTATACGGGCGTTAATTTCACTGCTGCTAATGTTTATTTTAGAAGTATTACGAATGGTTTATGGTCCAATGGCGCTAATTGGCAATCTTCCATATCAGGAAATTCATTTTGGAGTACAACTTTGATAGTTCCTAATTCTACCTCTTTAGGAATACTGATCAAAGGAGGAGATACTGTATCCGTTAATTCAAGCATTAGTCTTGGGAGAACCCTGGTAAATGGTGATCTAAAATTGGTAACTGGTGGTATAATGACTTTAGCAAATGCCCCGGATGCGCTTACTGTAAATACGGGGGCAATATTTAATGTGACTACTACAGGTAACTATACAACCACATTTCTGACCAGCCCGAATAGCAATATAACAGTGAACACCGGTGGAAAAATTTTGGTAGGCGATGGTGTAACTGCCACAGGTGCTGACTTTGAATATTTAGCAGATATTACGCATAAAAGCGTTTGGAGAACAGGAGCCATATTTGAGTGGAACATTAATAGAGTTCCAAGAACGCTAACCTTCTTTCCTACAGCATCTTCGGACATACCCATATTCAGAATCTCTAAAACAAGTAACCAGCCAATGGGAATTACTGCTGTTAATGGAATTTTGGAAGTCAATACACCAGTTAATTTATCTACACCAACGAATACTATTTTGAGAAATGGTATTATCTCCAACAACCGCAGCATTCTTACTCAATCCAGTACAGGGGCCTTTCAAATAACTGCAGATAATGCTGTTCTAAATAATATGAAACTTGATTTGAATGGTGGCGGATTAAATATACAGGGCAATACAATCAGTTCAGATTCAGTAAATATTACGGGCACCCAAAACATTACCGTGTCAGCCGGAAAAACGCTGTCGGTAAATGGTGTATTTGATGTGTCAGATAGGAATATCTCGGGACCGGGCGGAATGACATTGAATGGTACAAGTGTTTATCGCACAGGTAACCCAGGTGGTTTTTCGGGAGCAGGTTCTTCTCTTACTACTACAACCTCTCTATTAAAACCTGGAGCAACAGTAGAATTATATGCCACAGGCAATCAAACCTTAAACAGCCGTAATGATTTCACCAACATCATTTTTTCCGGTAGCGGAACGAAATCACTGGCAGGTATTGACTTTGCTCCCGCAGGTACCGTTACCATGATGAATAATATCGTTGTAAATTCGGGTACAACTAATATGGGTGGCCCTTCCTCTAACCTGACTATGATAGGTGGTAGCCGCTTTATTGTCAATAATAGTGGCCTTCAACCTACTTTCGGTGGAACGTATAATATTGCACTAAATGGTGCCCCTAATTTCATAGAATTTAATGGTGCTGCAGGGCAAACGATCAGAGGTAATGGGGTAACCTACAACAGGTTGGAAGTGAGTGGCGCAGGCGTTTCAAATGCAGGTCAAAATATCAGCTTAGGCGTCAATGGTATCTTTCTTATCAATAATGGTGGTATTTACAATAGTGTAAATAATACCATCACCGGTTCCGGAGTAGGCACTTCGGCGGACCATTGGGCTGTCGCAGTTGCAAATGGAGGAACGTTTTTAGTAGGTAATCCCGGCGGTTTTAATGGCACATTGAATACAAGTGCTGTTGACAATAATAAAATCGATATTATTGGTTTGCAGGCTGGCAGTACCGTAAATTATAATGGAACTAACCAGGTAATTACGATTCCAACCACTACTGATTATAGCAATCTCGTACTATCAGGGACAGGTAATAAAACAGCACCTTCTGATTCACTCTCCATTAAAGGTGATTTTACCAAATCGGGCTCTGCAATTTTTATTAATAATGGCGGCAAAATAGCATTTAATGGAATTGCCGGCCAGACATTTTATTCAACGGGTACCAGACAACTGGTTTTTAATAATTTTGCAAATAACAATACAGCAGGATTAACGATAAATGATAGTATGGCAATTTACAAGGAAATGTACCTTGGTTTAAATTCAAAATTGATTTTAAAGGATTCCGTTACCCTAAAAAGTGACAACTTAAATACTGCCAACGTTCCCCCCATCCAACATGATAATGCCATTGCATATAGTTCAAAAGGTACTACCTCAGGAAGCTTTATTGTAGAGCGTTATATGCCTGTAAACAAAAAAGCATGGCATATACTATCGAGGCCAACCAAAGGAAGTACAATCAAAGCATCATGGCAGGAGGGAAGTCTAATTCCTAATGGCAATCC
>JBDTEF010000025.1:0-2609 GCA_039922615.1 Ginsengibacter sp. | reverse complement strand
ATTTATCCCCCGCCAAAAATTATCTTTGCAGAAGCGGGTGAAATTCTTTTAACAATTATCTATGGCTTTCAGAAAAATAATCAATGATCCGGTTTACGGATTTATTACGATTGACGATGCACTTATTCATCAATTAATATCACATCCTTATTATCAGCGCCTTCGTAGAATTCACCAGATGGCAATGGCACAACTGGTATACCCGGGCGCAGTTCATACAAGACTTCATCATTCATTGGGTGCTTATCATTTAATGTGTACTGCCCTACATGAATTAAAAAGCAAAGGAAATATTATTTCAGTTGAAGAAGAGCAAGGGGCTAAAATTGCCATCCTTCTACACGACATAGGCCATGGGCCTTATTCTCATGCATTGGAACATACATTGGTTAAAGAAAAAAGTCATGAAGAAATTTCTTTGTTCATCATGCAGAAAATGAACAACGAATTAGGAGGAAGTCTTGATCTGGCTATAGAAATATTTAAAGGAACCTACCACAAAAAATATTTGCACCAATTAATAAGTGGTCAATTGGATGTAGACAGGATGGATTATTTGATCCGTGATAGTTTCTTTACAGGTGTAACTGAAGGTATGATTGGCTATGACCGCATCATAAAAATGCTTACCGTACATAATGGTGAATTGATGGTGGAGGAAAAAGGTGTTCATTCAATTGAAAAATTCCTACTGTCGAGGCGCTTTATGTATTGGCAGGTTTATCTTCACAAAACAGTTTTGGTAGCGGAGAAAATGATGGTCAACATCATAGAACGGGCAAGAGAAATTCAAGCGACGACACCTTCTCAGTCTTTGCTATATTTTTTACAGAAAAGATACAAAGAATCCGGACCGGAGGATTCTCTGGAAATCTTCTGCCGAATGGATGATTATGATGTTCTTTTTTCTATAAAACAATGGATGGACCATCCGGATAAAATATTATCTGCCTTATGCAGAAGCTTTATTAACCGCAATCTCTTAAAGGTTCACTTATCCAGCACACCTATTCCTATTGAATTAATTCAGGAGAAACAGCAGGTAGTAGAGAAATATCTAGCCATTACTGAGGCAGAAACAAAATACTTTGTCTTTACCGGTGAAGTCAAGAACACTACCTATAACAAGGAAGATGAGTATATTAATATTCTGTATAAAGATGGCAGCGTGAAAGATATTTCTGATGTTCAAAATGCTTTAATTAATCAAAGTTTGTCAGGCACGGTAAAAAAATTTTACATTTGTTTTCTAAACTTAGAACACAACTAAAAAAAAGCAATCATTAGAAGCTAATAAAAATATAAAAAATGGAGTTTACAGCCAGGCAGATCGCTGACATTATATCGGGAAACATAGAAGGTAACGCTGAAGTAACTGTTTCTTCATTTGGCAAATTGGAGGAAGCTACTGAAGGACAATTATCATTTTACGCCAATCCAAAATATGAGGACTTTTTATATTCTACCAAAGCATCCTTAATTATTATAAATGAATCTCTTCAGTTAGAACGCCCTGTCCATGCAACGCTTATCAGGGTTGCTGATGCCTATTCTTCTTTTGCAGCGCTTTTAACTGAATATTCAAAAATGGTTAAAGCCAACCTAAAAGGAATTCAGCAACCGGTATTTATTAGCCCGAGTGCTAAAATAGGGGAAGATATTTACATTGGCGCATTCTCCTATCTGGGTGAAAATGTGGTAATTGGAAATAATGAAAAAATCTATCCACAAGTTTTTTTGGGAAATGATGTTACAATAAATGACGGATCAATTTTATACCCGGGTGTAAAAATTCACCATGATTGTATTATTGGTAAAAACGTGGTTATTCATGCCGGCACCGTAATTGGAGGTGATGGATTCGGATTTGCGCCACAGGCTGATGGCAGCTTTAAAAAAGTGCCACAAATAGGAAACGTAGTGGTAGAGGATAATGTAGAAATAGGTGCAAATGCCACGCTTGACCGTGCTACCATAGGTTCAACCATTATTAAATCAGGGGCCAAACTGGATAATTTAATCCAAATAGCACATAATGTGGAAATAGGAAAAAATACGGTGATTGCTGCGCAATCAGGAATTAGCGGAAGCACAAAGATTGGTCAGAATGTGATGATTGGTGGCCAGGCAGGAATTGTAGGTCATTTAAAAATTGCCGATGGGACAAAAATAAACGCCCAAAGTGGTGTAAGTAAATCTATCAAGAATCCAAATACTGCAGTGACCGGATCTCCGGCTTTTGATTATAACCATGCATTAAGAAGCCAGATATTAAGCAGAAATTTACCCGAGATGGAAAAGAGAATCAAAGAACTGGAAGAAAAACTCAGCCTGATTCTTTCCACAGAAAAGAAATTTGACAATTAATTCTGTATAATTGATTTATAATAAAAGATAGATAATCATTTCTCTAAATACCATCTTTACTTTGCTGCTTTCCTTATGATAACCTAAGGTATACTATTAACATATATTTCCTGCAATGCCTTTTGCAATAAAAGCAATTCTTTTCATACTTTCGCGTCAATGGAACAAATGAACAGGCAGGAGAAATATTTTCAGCATACATTAAAAGAAAAAGTAACCATATCTGGTGCCGGAATACATTC